>JAGLLQ010000197.1 GCA_023140455.1 Desulfobacteraceae bacterium
ATCCAGCTGAGCTACAGGCGCAAATAAAAAGGAAATATATCAAATTTTCTTTTATATGTCTATAAAAAAGAGAGTTTTAAAAAAATAAATAGAATTACGCTCAATTATGTTATATAATGGATTGTTATTAGCATTTTTAATGATTGAATCTAAGGTACTTTTAAATATATATGAAAAAAAATAAAAAAAAAGCCAAACTTACTAAGAAAGACTTTCGCCTGCCTGTAAAAAAAAGTACGGGTAGCTCCAGCAAAGCACTTGTAAAGTCTGATCCTGTTCAAAGTTATCTTTCTGAAATCAGAAGATATAGGCTACTGACACGGGATGAAGAAATTGAATTAGGCAAAAGAATTCAGGAAGACAATGACCAGGAAGCAGCTTACATAATGACTACTTCCAACTTAAGGCTTGTAGTAAAAATTGCTTTTGAGTTCCAGAGAGTCTGGATGCAAAACCTTTTGGATTTAATCCAGGAAGGGAATATCGGCCTTGTCCAGGCTGTAAAAAAATTCAACCCTTATAAAAATGTTAAATTTTCCTATTATGCTTCTTTCTGGATAAAAGCATATATTTTGAAATTTATTATGGATAATTGGAGAATGGTTAAAATTGGCACGACTCAGGGTCAAAGAAAACTCTTCTTCCGGCTGAAAAAAGAAAAACAAAAATTATTAGAAGAAGGGTTTAATCCAGAACCAAAACTTTTATCAGAAAGGCTGGGAGTTTCTGAAAAAGAGATTACTTCCATGGATCAACGCCTTGATAATTGGGATTTATCCCTGGATGAACCATTAAAGGATGATTCTAATACAAAAAGAGTAGATTTTATAAGGGTTGAAGCAGACTCTACAGAGGATGAAGTTGCCCAAAAAGAGATTGAAAGCATTCTGCATAAAAAAATAAGGGAATTTAAAAAGTCTCTAAATGAAAGAGAGCTGAATATATTTGATAGAAGAATTTTTTCTGATTCGCCTGAAACACTTCAGGAAATAGGTGAAGAATTCAATGTCTCCAGAGAGCGAATACGACAGATAGAAAGTAATATAATAAAAAAAATACGAGTGTATTTTAAGGAAGACATGCCGGATTTTGATGTTATAAGCCAGAGCTGATGATTTTTTTTACACTTACAATATGGTTAAATTGGTTAAAAGGCAATTCTATATGAAGCATACTTTATTATACATAACCCTGCTTACGTTTATTTTGATTTCTATTTCAAGCTGCAGCACGCGCACTTCAAAACATCCGGAACAACTGTCTAAAGATAGTAAAGAATCCAAAACAATCTCAGGTAAAGACTCAGACTCTCCTTACTATTACTATATGCTTTCACGGCTTCATAATAAAAAAAGCGAGCTTGCCCAAGCAGTAATTTTACTGGAAAAAGCTATTGACAAAGACCCTGAATCAATTTTCCTTAAAAAAGAAATGATAAGTCTTTATCTTGCGCAAGATAACTTTGATAAAGCAATCGAGTTTGCTGAAAAAATCCTGGTCACCAATCCTGATTCAGTTGAAATTCTTTTTACCCTTGCGCGTCTGAAAATAAAAAAAAATAAAAGCAAGGAAGCCATAGAGATATATAATAAAATTCTTGGACTTGAGCCGGATAACAAGAATACTTATCTGCTTTTAGGTAAAATTTTCAGCGAAGAGAATAATTCCAATGAGGCATTCAAACTATACTCAAAAATGCTTGAGCATTTCCCTGATTCATATATTGCCCATTATTATCTTGGTATAGCATATCTGGATCAAAACAAACTAAACTATGCTGAAGAAGAATTTTTAAAAACAATAGAGCTTAGTCCAAAACTCATTGAACCACGATTACAGCTTATTAATATATATAAGCTTCGTACCAAAAAACAAAAAAAACCAAATAAAAAAATCCTTGAGATCTATAAAAAAATCCTTGAGATTGAAGAACACAATGATTTTGTATTAATGGAGTATGCTCTTTATTTGCATTCCCATGAAAGCAGAAAAAAAGCAGAAAAAATATTTTTTACTTTTGGTGAGAAAAGCGCTAAAGATGAAAAATTTTTACTCCAGATAGCAAATGAATATATTGTGAAAAAAAGATTTGAAGAGGCCTCTATTATTTTTGTTGAAATGCTTAAAGCATCGCCTACAAACTCTTCTATCAACTTTTTTACAGGATATGCATTTGATTCCTTAAAAGAATATAAGAAAGCTGTCAAATATTATAAAAAGGTTAAGCCAGATGCTGCATATTATAAAAAAAGTATAATCCATACTGCTTTTTTATATAAAGATAATAAGGAGGACAGCAAAGGCATTCAAGTTCTTGAAAAATTTTATGAAGTTAACCCAAACGATATTGATGTTATTACTTTCCTGTCAAGTTTTTATATAGATACTAAAAATCTTGAAAAATGTGCCCAAATCTTAAATCATGGCCTCTCAATATCTAAAGACAATCCTGCTCTTCTGTTCAAGCTTGGAATCTGTAAAGACAAATCTGATGACAAAGATGAATGTATTGCAATAATGAAAAAGGTTATTGAGATAGAACCTGACAATGCAGAAGCACTGAATTACTTAGGATACACATATGCTGAACTTGGTGTCAAACTTGATGAGGCAGACAAACTTATATCGAAAGCACTGAAACTAAAACCAAATGACGGCTACATAACAGACAGTTTAGGATGGGTATATTACCAAAAAGGTTCCTATGCAAAAGCGAGCGAACTTCTCCTAAAAGCGGCTGAATTGACTTCTTATGATCCAATTATTACAGAACATCTTGGAGATTCATATACTAAAGAAAACAGACTCAAAAAAGCCCTGTCAGTGTATAAAAAAGCTTTAGAAAAAATAATAGAAAATAATAATGAGCAAAAGATTCAACTGCAAAAAAAGATTAAAGAACTTGAAAGTAGAATAAATGCTCAAGAGTAGACTAAAGCTGCAATTCATAGAATTTATTCTGATTATACTTACTTGTCTTTATTTTTTTTCAGGATGCGCTTCAATAGATTATAAAAACAAACATGACATCAGAGCTTACAATCTTGCCAGACAAATCAGCAATTACAACAAAGAAATAAAAACTTCCAAAGGTATAGGCTGGTTAAAAATCAAAGAAGCCAGCATGGAAACCGAATTTAAAATTGCCTGGGTTGCTGAACCGCCCTGTAAAATTCGAATAACTCTGCTTTCATCCGGCTTTCCTGTTGAGACTATTGTTTCCAACGGAGAAAGCATTACTTTATTTTCCCATACAGGTAAACACAGCTTAAAAACTTATAATATACAAAATCCTTCTCTTGAGGATATTATTTCTATACCTGTTAAAATTGAAGATATTATAGCTCTG
>JAGLLQ010000198.1 GCA_023140455.1 Desulfobacteraceae bacterium
TGATTTCTTCAGGGTCAGCATTGATCAGGTCAGCCACTCTTTGTCTTGCCTGTTTTATTTTTTTCCCTACTTTGTCTCCAAAGGTGTGCATGGAAGAAGGATTGCCATATAGTTCTCCAAAATAGGGAAGCATTTCTTCTATTACTTCATCGGCAACTTTTGTAGTGGCATTGTTGTCTGTATATACAATTTCCATTTTATTAGATTATCCTTTAGCTGTTACAGATTCAATCAATTCTTCAATTCTTTCATGACAATTACCGCATCCACCACCGGCTTTCAGGTGATCTGTTACGTCTTCAATAGATTTAAGCCCCTTTGTCTTTACAGCATCTAAGATCTCAAGATCAGTAACTTCAAAACATTCGCAAACCATTTCGCCGGGTTTGTCAAGAATCTGTATGCCTCTATAATCAGCAATTGCTTTTTTTAAAGCAGACTGTCCCATGACAGAACAATGCATTTTTGCTTTTGGCAGCCCGCCAAGGTAATCAGAAATATCTTCATTTGTAATTTTGGATGCTTCATCAAGAGTCATGCCCTTGATAATTTCAGTCAGGGCAGAGGAAGAAGCTACTGCACTTGCACATCCAAATGTCATAAAAGATGTATCAACAATTCGATCATTTTTATTGATTTTTAAAAATAATTTTAATGCATCGCCGCAACTTATAGAACCTGTTTCGCCAATCGCATTGGCATCTTCCATTTCACCCACATTCCTTGGATTCAGAAAATGATCTTTAACTGCATCAGTATATTCCCACATATATATTCTCCTTTAATAAGTATCTGTATTTAATATCCGAACTTAATATACTACATTGTGGTAGAATGTCAATATTGCTGATTCTTTTTTTCTCAGATATTTTATTTTGTCACTCAACAGTCTTTGTCCACCTACTTTCTATTTAACATAAATCATGTTATTTTAAAATAATCATTTACCATCAATGGGGACAGCAATGATAAAGGTTCTGTTATTTATTTCTAATATTTTTGACAGTATTGAAAGATATTGGGAAAAATTAATCGTAAAAAAATATATGGGACCTGTCATGGTACTGGTTTATCTTTTTTCCCTTTTTATCATTGAACTTAAAAGAAGAAGCCTCCTACCGGATGCCATTGGCGAGATAGTCCCTTATAGCCATTTTGCTGCTGCCAATGTAGCTTTTTCTCTATTTTTGATATTTGAGGTGATTGATCTTATCTTTGGGATCACCAGCTCTTTTTCCAGAGCTTTAGGAAAGCAGCTGGAAATTTTTGCTATTATTCTCCTGAGAAATTGTTTTAAAAGCTTTTCAGAATTTAATGAGCCCATTACCTGGCCCGGGATTTCAGACACTCTTTTACATATTTTGTCCAGTTCATTTGGAGCTCTGATTATTATTCTCCTTCTTGTTGTCTATTACAGGATGCTCCAGCGGTTTCCAATATGTGATGATTCTGAAAAACGTGAAAGTTTTATTTATGTAAAAAAATTAGTTTCTCTTTTTTTGTTTCTCATTTTTATAGGCATTGGTGCCGGCAGTATTATCAATTATTTTTCCCATGGAGTTTTTTATCAATTCTTTCCTATTTTTTTCACGGTTTTAATTCTGTGTGATATCTTCATGGTTCTTGTTGCCCTGGGGTATAGTTCTTCGTTTCCAGTGGTATTCAGAAATGCAGGGTTTGCTGTGTCAACCGTGTTGTTACGGCTTGCTCTCACAGCTCCTTACTATTATGATGTCGCCCTTGGTATCATTGCAGCTGTGTATGTCATTGGTATAACACTGGCCTATAATTTTTTCGCTTCAATTGATTTTGAAGAATAGGGCTCAAGATTCTTGTGTTAAAGTGTAAGCATCCTGCCCAATGCTAATCCAGCGTCTTTTTTTATTCTGTTTTCGACATTAACTATATTCACTTTCCCAATATTTTCCAATGTATGTAAAAGGTTCTCAAGATTTATTTTAAACATATTGGGGCAAAGAGATTTTTTTAATGGAATAATTGTCTTATCTTCATGTTCAAGCCCAAGTCTTTCAACAAGATTTATTTCTGTTCCAATAATAATTATAGAGCCCGGCTCGGCATTTTTGACATAGTTTACAATAAAACTTGTGGAGCCGACAGCATCAGATAGTGCAACTACTTCTTGTGTACACTCAGGGTGGACTACAATTTTTGCTTCAGGGTATTTTCCCCTCATATCTTTTATTTCATCTGCTGTAAACCTTGTATGAACCAGACAATATCCTTTCCAGAGTATAACCTTTGCTTCTATTATATTTTTTTCAGAGTTTCCTCCAAGAGGTTTTTCAGGGTCCCAGACAATCATTTCGTCCTTTGGTATGCCAAGAGCATTAGCAGTATTTCGCCCAAGGTGTTCATCTGGAAAGAAAAAGATTTTTTCTCCTCGTTTAAAAGCCCATTCAAAAGCTTTTGGTGCATTGGATGATGTGCAGATGGCACCATTTTTGCGGCCGCAATGGGCTTTTATGTGAGCATCAGAATTCATATAAACAAGGGGTATTATTTTTTTTTCTTCAACTATATTTGTGACTTCAGTCCATGCTTTTTCAAGCAGAACTGAATCTGCCATATCTGCCATCCAGCATCCGGC
>JAGLLQ010000199.1 GCA_023140455.1 Desulfobacteraceae bacterium
TGTCTTTCCCGTTTAACAATGGCGGTTCTAAAAGTAAAATCCTGAGAATTTCTTTAAATTTTTTCCAATGGCAGTTCAATAATAAACCTGGTGCCTTTTCCTGGTTCAGACTCAACCTTTAAGCTGCCGTTATGATTGTTGGTAATGATAAAATAGGAAACAGAGAGGCCTATTCCTGTTCCCTGGCCAGGTGCTTTTGTGGTATAAAAAGGTTCAAATATTTTGTCCTGACTCTTCCTATCAAGCCCCGGACCATTATCAATAATTTCTATGATACAGCTCGTCCCCTTGTCCCTTGTGCGAACGATGATCCGGGGGCGATCCTTAATCGATCTATCTTTATCGGTCATTGCATGGGCAGCATTTGTAACAATATTCAGGATGACCTGCATAATCTCTGTCTCTGTACAGAATATCGAAAGCCCAGGCTCGTAGTCCCGGGTAATCTCAAAAGATCTGAAATCATATTTTTTCTTTAGGTCATAGTCGTTGCCGGCTATATCAAGGGCTGTATCAATAAGAATAGAAATATCCTGTATTGATTTATTCGATTCGCTCTTCCGGCTGAACCCCAGCATTTTTTTAACAATGCCGGCTGCCCGTTCACTGGCTGTCCTGATACTGGTAAGATAAAAGAGAATAGATCTTTGCTCAAGATAGAGCTCAAGTTTTTTTAAATCCAGTCCCATTTCCGCAGCTATGTCAACATTTTTTTTCATTTCCGGGTCAAGACGCCTTTGGGCATTCTGGACTGCGCCCAGAATAATTCCCAAAGGATTGTTGATCTCATGAGCCATCCCGGCAGCAAGCCCGCCCATGGACATCATCTTCTCCGTCTGGATCAGCATTCTCTGGTTTTCCATGATCTTGCTTTCCGATTCATTTATCTGGCTGATCATCTGGTTTGCCGAGGATGCCAGGGTAAGGAATTCAGCAAAATGAATATTTTGGATATTAATCTTTTTCTTTTTAAAGGCAGCATTTTGGAAAAAAGACTCAAAGGTTTTAAGAGTTGAACTGATTTGTCTGGATATCATGATAATAGCAGCAATAATAATGATGATAAGCATTGCAAGGGAAAACAGAGTTTTTGTAATATTGTCCCTTATTCTTTCCGCCAGTTCCGCCTTTTTTCCCTGTGCCAGAAGGTCAAAGGATTCCACATCCAGTCCAGCTCCGACATACCAGCCCCATTCAGGGACTGCCATGGCATAGCTTATTTTCCGATGCACAAGATACCCTTTGAATGGTGGCAGTTCATATTCTACATATCCTCCGGATGCTTTGGCAGTCCTGATCAGTTCCTGGACTATTTTAATGCCATTGACATCTGTGACAGCAATCATATTTTTGCCTTTGGCAGGTCCTGAAAGGCTCAACCCCTCTATGGTCCCGGCAAAAACATATCCGGTTTTTGAAAACTTCATAGTTTCAATGCGCTTTATTACCTCTTTTTGTATTTCCTGTTCCACATCTACAAGATATTCGCCTGTTCCGATAAACCAGTCATACGGGGCAAAGTGTTTAACAAAGGCAATTTTTTTATGAATCCGTTCGTTATCTGATCCGGGTTTGGTCCAGAAGTATTCATAAAATCCCTGATTCTTTGCCCGGGCCAGTTTAATCATGTCTTTTATAACATATTGCCCTTTGGCATCCTGCATATTAAGCATATTTTTGCCTTCAAGCTGTGGCCTGTCGGCAAATAGAATTTCAATCCCCTTCATAGATGTGGCGAAATAGTATCCTCGACCGTTATTGAACCGGATTGGTCTTAGGACGTCCCTTATCATTTTCTGAATTGTTGCATCAGGCAGAGTATCCTTATACTCACTGTAAAGGTTTCTGGCAATATCATGAGCTTCAAGAGTTCTTTGCTTAATGGATTGTTCCAGACGTTTTTTTGTCAGGGTCTTCATATATTCAATGTACTGGATGACCTCTGTGACCTGTTCTTTTAATATCTGTTTTTGAAAAAGCTCTTCCCTTTCAATTTCATATTTAATTTGGCTCTTGTTCTGCTTTATGTCACTCATGATCCATAAAATTGCAATCATGGAAATTGAGGCAAGGCAGATAAAAAAAATACCAACAAACAGGGCTTGAACAATGCTTTTTTTTTGTGTTGATGTTTTTAAAATCATGGCTGAATCTCCATCAAATTAATCAAGAAATCTCTGCTTAATGTCAAGAATGCCGTCTAAATTATTAAAAAAGGCATCAACAATTAGTGGGTCAAATTTTGTTCCGGCTTCTTGCTTAATAATATCCTGACATTGGCGTTCCGGGAATGGTTCTTTATAAGGTCGCTTGCTGGATACTGCATCATAAACATCAACCAAGCTTACAATTCTCGCCTCTACCGGGATTTTTTCCCCTGCAAGTTTAAAGGGGTATCCTTTTCCATCCCAACATTCATGGTGAAAAAGAGCGATTCTTTTCGCCACTGTAAGGATCTCCAAGCCTTTGTCTTCCTTTAAAAGCTCATCAGGTGAACAAGCAGGATCCAGATCATGCTCGCCTTCTGTGGAAAGGATGCTGCAACCAAAATTAACATGTTGTTTCATATGCTCCCATTCTTTTCCATTCAGGCTGCCTTTTTTTAGGAGGACTTTATCCAGGATACCTATTTTTCCCACATCATGCATGGGGGAAGCATCTCTGATGATTTTACAGAATTTTTCATCCAAACCCATACTCTGCGCAAGCAGATAACTCATCTCAGCTACCCGCACTACATGGAGACCGGTTTCGTTGTCTTTGAACTCTGCCGCCTTTCCCAGGCAGTTGATAATCTGTTTTTTTGTATTTTCAAGTTGAAGAGTTCGCTGAGTGACCAGCTCTTCAAGATGTTCCTGATGCTTTTTATTCTCCTGTATAAGGTGTGCTTTTTCCAGGCATTTTTCAATGGTATGAAAAACCACCTGCATATCAGATACTGGTTTTGATATAAAATCCCAGGCACCGGCTCTGATAGCTGACATAGCCTCATCAATCAGTCCTACACCTGACAAAGCAATTATTGGCAAGATCGGATGCATCTCCTTTGCTTGTTTTATAAATTCATATCCATCCATGACCGGCATGTTCAGGTCAACAATTACAATGTCAGGCGTTTTTTCTTTTACAAGAGTCAACCCTTCTTGACCGTTGACTGCAGTGCGGGTATTAAAGTCAAAGTCTTCAAGAAAATCCTTCAAACTTTGTAAAAGCAATATTTCATCGTCTATTATCAAGACGTGTGTGCTCATTTTTCGCTCCTGAATTATTGACAGGGTAGTTCTATAATAAATTTTCTTTTTACAACTGCAAAAGTTGTTTAATTTTTTTATGGAAAACTGCAAGGTCCAGAACTGGTTTCGCAAGTATAAATTCTTTTGTAATACCGATTCGCTTAAGTTCTGATGGAATAGAGTATGCGATAGATCCGGTATGAACAAGAAATTTGCTCTCAGGTAGTTTTTCATGGGTTTTCAGAATGAACTCATTACCGTTCATACCGGGAAGACGCATATCCACAATACATACATCCGGTTTAACTCTATTAAGCATTTTTAGTCCATCTTCTCCTGAAAATGAAAATGTTACTTCAAATTCCGTTTCGTCCTCAAGGTAATCTTTTATGGTTTGAGGGATATCTGTCTCATCATCTACAATTAGTACTTGTATACTCATTGTCTTTTCCAGAATGTTGACTAAAGTTATGTTTCGAGTGTAAAAAGTATATTTTTTATAATAAGGGATATATAAAACCCAGTCAAGTTTTTATCAAGGTTTTGTTATGAGCAAATGAAATGTATGGTTATAATAAAAGCTTTAAAGAGGGGGGTATTGAGAGGTTTAAGTAATCAAAAATTCGTACAAATATCCCCGTGGACCGGCATTAATGACTGGGATACCATGAATTGATTTACACTGGTTCCATTGTTCATGGATGTGACCACATACAACAAATTCAGGTTTTGATTTCTTAACATAGTTCAAAATCGATTTACTCCCCATATGTTGACCGTCAGGCAGTTGATCTAAACATGAATATGGCGGAGAATGAGAAATAAGAATAAATTTCTCGTTTACATTTGGTAAAAAAGTGAGAGCTTCTTTTTCAGACAAATCCACTGACCAGTCTCCAAAAGGTGTGCATGGGATTCCAGCTCCTATTCCAACAAACATTATGCCGTTAAGTGAAATTGTCCCACCGTGTAATACATGGAAGTTACCATATTGATCGCACTCTGCTGTAAGTTCAGTATTGCTTTCGTGGTTACCATGCACCAGGATGGTTGGAACGGTAATCTCAGAGAGTGCGGCCAATGTTTCGCTGAGCCCATTTCTAAAGAGAGCGTAGTCACCGGCACCAATAACCAGATCGACATCGCGTGCTTTTTCAACAAGCCTTGTATATGCATCCTTATCTGTATGTATGTCTGAAAATAATAGTAAGCGCATTTGACTCATTTTTAGCTTTTCCGAAATTTTTTAAGCTCTTGATTCTCTATAATAATATTTTCGATAACTTCAGCATTAGATAGTTTTGTTCCTGCTTTTCGTTGATTGATGGCATCTTGAACCATAGGAGAGAGCATGATATTAAAGTTTTTATATCCCTGTTCCTTTAATGACTGTCTCCACTTCTTTGCACGTTCTCTATTGCGCTCTCTGTATTGTTTGCCTGTAAGTAGAGCCATGGCTTCTCCTTTATTTAATACTTTTTAGCGTGCCTTTTAGTATTGATTGTTGCTGCAGCCTAAGGAGTGCCTTGCTGTAAAGTTTTTCTTTCAGTTTTCCAATTTCTTCTGTCTGGAATTTGATCAATTGATTTTGGATTTCAACTCTTTTTTCTTTGGTTGTGATTTTTTTCAATAGACTTTCAATTGTAGCTTCCATCCTTGATTCAAACCTTTCCATATCATGTTTTATCATATTACGCTCCTGTTAGTAGTAACATTTTTCTAACTCTACAATAATATGTTTAATAAACTAATAAAAAAAAGTCAAGAGTGTTTTTTAAATATTAATACGCACGACTATAAGGCACTTTTAATATTATAGTAAGGTTATAGATTTGAAGTCGCTGATAATGTAGGTATCAAAAAAGATCTCTTTTATAATTGGTACCTTGAATACTACCGGATAAATGGAATAGCTGTTTTTCTGGAGTTATTCTAAGAAGAGGAAGCTACATTTGGTTATGTTACAGTGTTAAACAGCGTTGAAGCTTGACCCCTTTCAGCGCAATATTGA
>JAGLLQ010000002.1 GCA_023140455.1 Desulfobacteraceae bacterium
TTAATTATGAACATTTCACAAGAACTAAAACATATAACTTACTCTTCTTTATTTGTTGCTTTAATAGCAGCAGGAGCTTTTCTTGCTATCCCAATCGGCCCTGTTCCAATAGTTTTACAAAATATGTTTGTCTTACTTGCAGGAATAATTTTAGGACCAAGATGGGGGCTTGCAAGCGTTGGAATATACCTTTTGATAGGAGCATGCGGCCTGCCGGTTTTTGCAAATGGCAAAGCAGGGATAGGTATCATTTTTGGACCAACCGGTGGGTATTTATTAGGTTATTTGCCTGCTGTCTTTGTTACAGGACTGATCTCTAAAAAAGGAAATAAAAAACTGATTTTTGATATCTTTGCTATGATTGCAGGATCTATCATAGTATATGCTGCAGGAGTCCCATGGCTGAAAGTTGTTACCGGCATGGTATGGAGTAAATCTTTAGCATTAGGCATGTATCCATTTATTATTGGAGATATTCTAAAGATTGCTGCGGCAGCTTTTATTACGAAAACAATAAGACCTTATATTAAATTATAGAAAGCAATAATTTGGAAAAGCTTATACATATAGAAAACCTCAGCCATGTCTATTCTGATAATGGTACAGGTAAAAATTATGGGATTAAAGATATTACTTTTTCTGTTAAAAGCGGAGAGTTTATAATCCTTGCTGGCAAAAACGGATCTGGCAAAACAACTCTTTTAAGGCATCTCAATGGCCTTCTTTCAGCAACCTCTGGTGAAATCCTGATATCTGGCAACCCTATTGAAAAAAACATTGTTGAAATCAGAAAGAAAATAGGTATGGTTTTTCAGGATGCAGATACACAAATTGTTGGAGAAACCGTATTTGATGAGGTCGCATTTGGTCCGGAAAATCTAAAATGGGAAAGAGAGCTTATAAATAAAAAAGTTAAATCAACACTTGAACTCTTAGACCTTACTCAATTAGCTGATAGAAACCCTGCAACACTTTCAGGCGGTGAAAAACGTAAACTTGCCATTGCAGGCATTCTTGTTATGGAGCCTGAGGTAATACTCTTTGATGAACCGTTTTCAAATCTTGATTTCCCCAGCGCTTCAAATCTTTTATCTCTAATAACATTGCTGAATAAAAAGGGAATAACAATAATTATTGCAACCCATGATATTGAAAAAGTTATCGACAGAGCACATAGAATGATCATCATGGATAACGGGCATATCAAGCAGGACAGTACTCCTGATGAGCTTATCAAAATGACTGAACAATATGGTATCAGAGAGCCATGTTCTTCAAAACTTAACTTAGGGATTATTAACTGGGTAAATTGACACCATTTATTTACAAAAAAAGAAATTCAATACTTCATAATCTTGACTCAAGATTTAAATTTGTAATGATGTGTCTTGTAAGCATTGGTATTTTAAAAGCTCTGTTCCCTGCCCTTGCTGTAATTTCAATTGTCTTGGTCTTTATGATGCTGAATGCAGGGATCAAGGTAGGTAATAGTTTCAGTCATATAAAATATTTTCTTATTCTGCTTGTTTTTATCTTTATCTCAAGAGCACTCACAACACCGGGTGATACTTTATTCTCCATATTTGGAATGTCGGTGTCAAATCAGGGAATCACAGATGGAGCATTAATATCGATAAGATTTTTAAACATTATGTTTTTAGGGATGCTTTTCTCTAACACTACAAATCCATCATCTATTAAAAGTGCTGCTGAATGGTTTTTACGACCAGTCCCGTTTAT
>JAGLLQ010000020.1 GCA_023140455.1 Desulfobacteraceae bacterium
TATGGTTCACTTAATAACAACACTTGGTTATATTGGTGATACAACTGCTGTTAATTCTATTATTGAAATCATCAACACACAACCCAAGGATGCAAATATCAGGCAAGCTGCCTATGAAGCAATGGAAAGGCTGCCTTCACAAAAATCAGCAATCTGTCTTGCTCAGGGACTCCAGGACCCTGTGGAAAGTGTTAGAATGAGTGCAGCAAGAGCGATCGATAAAAATCTTTCTAAAGCTTTGGTAGCAGGGCTGAAAAATATCGTGCGAGAAGGCACAAATGACTCTTTAAATGCAGTTTCAGCATTGATAGATTCTGAGTCCACCAATATATATAATTTTCTAATAGATGAAGAATCTTTTTTAAGCCAGGCTGAAACGCATCTAATTGAAAAAGCTGACCCCAAAACCAGAGAGCAATTTCTTGGCATTCTTAAAGGCAAAGGCATTGATGAACTTGCAGATAAAATTTCCAAAAATGCAATGGCAAAGGACAAAACTAAAGACAAGAAAAATACTTCTGCTAACATCATTGTTGTGGATGATTCGAAAATGATGCTCAGGCTCTATCAGAACAAACTTACAGTTTTAGGTTATAAACCAACTCTTTTTAATCTTCCGGAAAAAGTAATGCCTGAAATTATGAAATCAAAACCAGATCTTGTTATCACTGACCTGAATATGCCAAATATCAGTGGGGTTGAACTTACAAGAGAAATAAGAAAAAAATTTACACGCCAGGACCTTCCTGTTATAATGATCACAACTCAAAGTGATTTTATTGAGGATAAAGAAGGGGACATTAAAGTTAACAGCACCATGCTTGAGAAATCAGGCATTAATAAAATTCTTCATAAACCCTTTACCGATGAAGAATTTACTAAGGTGATAAACGAATTCCTGGGATAAAAAATCGGATAAAACTTTAAATAATCCTGGAATAAAGTTGGAATACTATTGCGGATTAAAAAGACTGATTGTATTATTTTTACAATTGTTGTTATAGGAATTATCACAGGTATTTGTACAGGTTTTTTCTTCAGCCTTATGCATGACCTGCCGCAGATCAACTCTTTAAAACAATTTAAACCTGCCAGAGTAACAAATGTCTATTCAAATAAGAATCAATTAATTTCACAATTTTATCTTCATAAACGATTCCCTGTTTCCATTGCTGATATTTCTTCTAACCTTATTGATGCCATTGTTACAACCGAAGACAGGCTCTTTTTTTCCCATCCTGGCATTGATTTTAAATCAATTGCAAGAGCATTTATTAAAGATGTGACAGCTATGAGTTTAAAACAAGGTGCAAGCACGGTAACCCAGCAACTTGCTAAAACGCTATTTTTGTCTTCTGAAAAAACTTTAATGAGAAAAATAAAAGAAGCAATACTGACTCTTCAGATTGAAAGAAGATATACAAAAGAAGAAATTCTTGAACTATATTTAAATCAAATTTACTTTGGTAATGGCGCATATGGAGTTGAAGCTGCTGCAAATACTTTTTTCAATAAAAAAGCAAAAGATTTAACTATAGGAGAATCAGCACTGATAGCAGGGATACCAAAAGCACCATCTCTATATTCACCTATGAACAATCCAGAGCTTGCAACAAAAAGAAAAAAAATTGTTCTAAAGCAAATGGTTCAAACAAAAAAAATTTCAAACGTAGAATATCAGAATGCACTTAAAGAAGATATTATCAGTAAAAACCTTAATAAAAATCAAACTATTGCCCCATATTTTGTAGAACATATAAAAAAAACTCTTAAAAATAAATATAATTACCAGAATATCTACACACAAGGCTTGAATATTTATACTACCTTAAACATAGACATGCAAGAAATAGCCGAACAAAGCGTGTCTGACTGGATTGACAAACAAAGTATAAATACTCCACAATGTGCCTTTATTGCCATACAGCCATTATCTGGTCAAATTCGCGCCATGGTTGGTGGAACCAATTTTCAAACAAGTAAATTTAATAGAGCTACTTTAGCAAAAAGGCAGCCTGGCTCGGCTTTTAAGCCTTTGATATATGCCTGTGCCATCCAAAGAGGATTTTCACAAAATTCAACTATTCTTGACACCCCTCTCACATATTCTAAAGAAGCAGGTAGAAAACCCTCGAATATTAATTGGAATGTAAAAAATTATTCTGACTCCTACCTTGGCGAAATAACATTAAGAAAAGCGCTCGCTTTATCCAAAAACACATGTGCTGTAAGATTGCTTGAAGAATTAGGAGCAGACCAGGTAATAAATTTTTCAGCGCAAGCTGGAATAAAATCCGTACTAAAACCTCACCTCTCACTGGCACTTGGCACTTCAGAAGTCTCGTTAATGGAACTGACTTCAGCTTATACTGTTTTTGCTAACAAAGGCACATGGATTGAACCATATGCAATTGCCAAAATAACTGATTCAAATAATAAAATTTTATATATTGCAAAACCTGAGAAAAGACATGTAATGTCAAGACAGAATGCTGCAATTATAACTGATATGCTCCAGGGTGTCATACGCGAGGGAACCGGGGAAAAAGCAAATTTTATTAAAAAAAGTATTGCAGGGAAAACAGGAACAACTGATGATTGTAAAGATGCTCTCTTTATAGGGTTCAGTCCTGATATTGCCGCAGGAGTCTGGGTCGGAAATGATGATTCAACTTCTCTCGGCAGATTTCAAACAGGCGCACAGGCAGCTCTTCCCATATGGACCAGTTTTATGGAGAAAGCCCTTATAAAAACAGAATACCAATTTTTTGATATACCAGATAACACAAAAATGATATACATGGATTCAAATACTGGAGAAATTTTTAATAAAATTGAAAACCCTTCTGTTGTAAAAGCTCTTATTCTTAAAAAGGGAACATAGAATATGATAAGAAAAGCAATGCTTAAAGATATACCATCCATCCATGCTCTACTCAGATATTATGATAAGAAGGGTGATATGCTTGCCCGGCCTTTAAGCGTATTATATGATCACTTAAGAGACTTCTGGGTATATGAGGATACACATAAAAATGAACTTGTTGGATGTTGTGCATTGCAATTTTGCTGGGAAGACATGGCTGAGATCAGATCTCTTGCAATAAAAGAAGAATACAAGAATTCAGGTGCAGGAACAATCCTTGTGGATAGATGTATTCAGGAAGCTATAGTCTTTAATATTTCAAACTTATTTGTTTTAACATACCAGCCATCATTTTTTGAAAGATTTGATTTTAAAAGGACAGAAATATCAGAACTGCCAAAAAAAATATGGTCGGACTGTATGTTCTGCATCAAATTCCCTGACTGTGATGAGACTGCAATGATAAAAAAGCTTACTTAACTATTAAATCTCAACAATTAAATCTAAGAATAAATCATCTTATATGAAACCGGGGCATGTCTTTGTACAAATGGCTTGGGCATTATAGATTCTGAAACAACGGTCAACCAGTTTATATCAGGGTTCAGCTCTCTTAATTTCCCACCTTCCGGAGCAAGAGCATGGGGTGTATGTGCATATATTGCACTGAATATTGCTATGTATGAACTTCCCTCCCGCGCCACAATATAATTCCTGACAAATTTGCCTGAAGTCATATCAGATGGAAGAGCACCTGATTTTACAATCTCATCCACCTGATCTTTGGACAATTTAACAAGAACACTCTTTGACACTCCTCGTTCCCCGATTGTCAAAAGAGATCTGGACTCGCTGGAGCCGACATATACAGTAGAGACTCCACCAAACCGTCTAAAATATTGTGCAGCAATTATAGCAGCTGTTCTTCTACCTCCGGCCATAATAGGAATCCCATAATATTCAAAAAATTTCTTCTGAATGTCTTCTGCATATTTATCCCCGTTTTCATATAAATCCTTTGATATATATCTCAAGCTCTTGGCAAGGTCTTCGGCTGCTTCTGCTATTGGCCAATCTATACGCACATGAAAATGTGTCAGAGCATATTTCACTTTTTTCAATGTATTCCGCTGAATTAACAATGCATAATCAACTGGCAACATTGATTCCAAAAAAGAAAAGAAATTTTCAGTCTCAAAGCACTTCATATCTTTATCAAATTTATCAATATTTGGAAAACTTTGATGATCAAGAAGGTTTGCTTTTGTTGTTTTATTTACATCGAAAAATCGAATATATTTTTTGTGTATATCTTTAATACTTTCTTCAAAAAAAACTACAAGGAATGAGTTTTGCGCTTCAAATTCAGTGCTTGGAATTCTTGCTCTTGGTTTAAGTTCTCTGGTTTCAACAAAGGGATATGGCATTTTTTGACGGGCAAAATTATTATAGGAATCCACAAGAGAATATTGCAGCATAAAATGATCAAGCTCATCACGCAGAACTTCATAATATGATCTGCGTAGCCTTTCTTCCCAACTCAGCTCATTTCTTGTCTTAAAGCCCATTGTTGAATTCCTTTCTTATATTTTATTTTAATGCTTTTACAGCAGGCAGTTCTTTTCCCTCCATGAGGTGGAGGAAGGCTCCTCCTCCTGTTGAAATATAACTTACTTTTTCAGCAATATTGCATTTTTTAACAGCAAGTCCTGTGTCTCCTCCGCCAATTACTGAAAAAGCATTTGAGTCGGCAACAGCATCTGCAACCTTTTTTGTTCCGGAAATAAATTTATCCATCTCAAAGACACCCATGGGGCCGTTCCAGACTATTGTACCGGCATCAGAAAGTGCTTTTGCAAAAAGCTCACCTGTTTTTGTACCAATGTCCAGCGCCATCCAGTTATCAGGGATATTATCAAGATCAACCTCTTTTACTTCAGCTTCATTATCAAGCTTCGGAGCTGTAACAAGATCAATGGGTAAAAGGAATTCAACACCTTTTTCCTTTGCCTGTTTTGCTATTGCTGCGGCAGTTTCAACAAGGTCATCCTCAATTAATGATCCCTTTGTATCAACTCCCTGGCTTTTAAGAAAAGTATTTGCCATTGCACCGCCAATAATAAGTTTATCAACAAATTTTAACATATTTTGTAATGCTTCAAGCTTACCTGAGACTTTTGCACCGCCAATAATTGCCACAAGGGGTTTTTTAGGATTTTCAACAGAATCATAAAAAGACTTCAGTTCTTTTTCAAGAAGGAAGCCTGCTGCTGACACAGGTGCAAATTCAGTAATACCTGTAACAGAAGCCTGATCACGATGAGAAACTGCAAAAGCATCATTCACATAAATATCGCAAAGACTTGCAAGCTTTTTTGAAAAATCAGGATCATTTGATTTTTCTTCTTTATAAAAACGTAAATTCTCCAGCAAAAGAATCTCGCCTTTTTTTAACTGCCCTACTTTATCTTCAACTTTTGAACCTACGCAATCATCTACAAAACCGACTTTTTGATTAAGTAATTCTGAAAGGCGGATACCTGCCGGAGCAAGGGATAATTTTGGGACACGCTCGCCATTTGGCCGCCCCATGTGAGATGTCAGTATCATAATAGCTCCCTGAGCTTTTAAGTACTCAATCAAAGGAAGAGTTGCTTTAATTCTGTTATCATCAGTAATATTCTGATTATCATCCATGGGAAGATTATAATCTACTCGTACCAATACTTTTTTATTTGATACATCAATATTTTTTACTGACTGCATTTTACTAATCCTTTCTTCTATTAAGCTGTTTCCTCCTGGACCATCTTTCAAAGAAGCCAATAGTCCCTGCTTTACTTCCTCTTTCCAACAATTCTTCTTCAACTCTCCTGCCCTTTGATGTTGCAAGTGCATTTTTCAGACATCCAGTTTTATAATGACAGTCATATCTGCAATAATGGGGTGTTTCTCTCAGACCAGTTTCTGTCATAGGAAAAACTTTATTAAGTTCTCCATAACAGTCTGGTTTATTATTTTGATTATTCATTTACTCTTTTAATTAGCTTTGTCAAATTCTTTTTTAAATTGTTCAATATATCCATTTTCATGGAAGCTGTAGAAGTCATCACCACCTGTAATCACATGCTCATGGACAATAATACCAACATAGTTTAAAGCAAAAACAAGTCTTCTGGTTATAGCGATGTCTCCTGGAGACGGTGAAACATCCCCTGAAGGATGATTATGTGCAAAAATGATTGTTGCAGCTTTATGGTTCAAAGCTTTACTAATTACTTCTCTTGGATAAACCGAACTTGAAGTCAAAGTACCGGCAAACAAAATTTCAGATGCTAAAACTCTGTTTTTTGCATCAAGGAATATCCCGGCAAAATATTCTCTATCTTTATTGCCTATTGAGTGATGCAAATATTTTATCAGATCCTCAGGGTTCTTGACAACATCTTTTGCAATTATTCTTTTTTCAAGATAACGCTCTGCAACTGCTTTGATTAATTTGAGACCAAGGACATTTGCTTTACCAACGCCTTTTACCTGCTGAAGTTCTTCAGGGTCTGCTTCAAAAACTGATTGTAAAGTTTTAAATTTGCGTAACAGTTCTTTGGCACAATCTTTACAATCCCTTCGCGGAGTATTTAAAATAAGAAGGAGTTCAATAACTTCATAATCTAAAAAACCGGCAAGACCGCCTGCAAAAAACTTTTGTTTCAGCCTTTGTCTATGGCCCTCACCCTTATGAGCTATTTTTGTCATTCTCCCATCAATTTATTTAAGAAGACCACTTAAGAAGACAGGGGTTCTTCTTCATCTACATCCTCAAAATCATCTTCTTCTTCCTGTTCAGGCACTCTTCCTACTGCAATGAGCTTTTCTTTTGGATCACAATTAATAAGTTTAACTCCGTGGGTATTTCTACTGATAACTGACATAGCTTTCACAGGAGTCCTGATAAGTTTTCCTTTATCAGTTATCATCATAATCTCTT
>JAGLLQ010000200.1 GCA_023140455.1 Desulfobacteraceae bacterium
CAATTTGTGGCAATACTTCAACAAATATATATTTTCTCAAAATAAACCGATCGGAAAAACCCGCAAGGACACCAGCTTCCACATAGGGTTTGGAACCTACATTCTGTGTGATAGCCCTGGTCATACGACAAAAATCAGGCCATCCTGTTATTGTCAGGGCAACAACCACTGCTGTTTGACCGCCTCCGATAAGCCCTGCAATAAGAAGAGCCAAAAGAATGCCAGGAAATGACATGGTAATATCAACAAGCCTCATGACAATTCTATCCATAAAACCACCATGCCACCCGGAAAACAGCCCAAGAGCAACCCCAATCACAACAGATCCTGCAACACAAAGAAATGAATTAAATAAAGAATTTGCCCCTCCCCTTGCCAGACGGGCAACAACACTGCGGCCAAGTTGATCTGTTCCTAAAAAATATTTATCAAAAGGAGTACTAAATACTGAGGAAAGATTCTGTGAAAAAGGGTCAGGTGTAAAACATGGTCCAAATATGACAAATAAAACAACAATGATTAAAATTACAATACCTGATGTAATCTGAATCCGACCATTACCCTGTATTTTTGAATTCTTCAATGGACAGCCTCAGCATAACGTTGGATAGGGTCAAGTAAAGTACAGATAAAATCAACAGTTAAATTCACTCCAACATACATTATTCCCATTAAAAGCCCTACACCCTGAACAACAGGGATATCACGAGCAAGGACAGAATCTAAAATCAATTGGCCAATGCCAGGCCAGGCAAAAAGGGTTTCAACAACTACCACACCATCAAGCAAATGTGCCATCTGGAGTCCAAAAAAAGTAATAACAGGAATCGAGGCATTTCTAACTCCATGTACAAGAAGCACACGACTTTCCGGCAATCCTTTCATTTGGGAAAATCGATAAAACACAGCTTCTCGCACATTTACTGTTGCTGTTGCAATTACTCTGCTGGAAAAGGCAGCAAGTCCTATGCCAAGGGTTAAAGCAGGTAGGATCAGGTGATAAGATGAAAAAAAACCTGCAACAGGTAGCCATTGAAATTTTATAGCAAAAAACAGAATAAGTATAATTCCTGTAACAAAATGGGGAATTGCAACAAGAGCGCTGGACAGTAAAGCTGCAAAATTATCAAAACTCCCCTCGGGATAAATACCACAGACAATTCCCAAAGGGAGAGCAATGACAATGGATATCACCATGGCAACCACACCTAACATTATAGTATGCCGAAAATGGTAGATAAGCAAATCAACCACTTTTTCCTTGCTGACAAGGGAACGACCTAAGTCAAGGGTAAATGCATTAAAAATCCACTGGCAATACTGAATGCATAACGGCTGATCAAGTTTTTCTTCAATGCGAATCTGCTCCACCAGAGACTCATCTGTCATATCAATGCCGTATCTTGCAATAGCAATCTCAAGAGCTGTATCTCCACTGGTTAAATTGGCAACAACAAAACTTAAGCTGGCTACAACAAGACCAACAATCAAACAGTGAACAATGCCACGGAAAAATCGAGTTTTAAGAATCCGGGTTATTTGACCCATTTAACTCCTAAGGGATATGGTCTCAATTCAAATGCATCCAAAGAAACCCCTTTAATTCTACTGCTTACTGCTACGTGGTGATCATACCAGGATATAGGTATAACCATAAGCTCCTCCTGAAATATAGTGGTAATTTTATTCCTTAAATTGGATGCTTTGTTTTCATTAAATGTATTAAAGTATTTATCAATAAGCAGGTTTAATTCGGTAGATTCCCAACCCGAAGCGCCCCATGCTCCTCGTGAATCCATTGGACCAAAATCAGCATTAATTGTACCAATAGAGTCTGGAACCAGCCCAAAGTTCCTGCCAAGAAGAGCTGTTTCAATTGTGCCGTCTTTATGCCTTGCTGGAATGATGGAAGATTTTCCAACACTGATTTTCATACGTATCCCAACTGTAGCAAACTGTGCCTGAAGAGCTTCGGAAACAATAGGAAGCATAGGGCGGCTTGCATATGTAATAAGCTCAAATGCAAATTCTCTCCCGTCTTTTTCAAAAATACCTTTTGCACCCCTTTTCCACCCTGCCTTTTCAAGAAGATCACCTGCCTTTTTTGGGTTATATTCAAGAGGTTTTAAACCTGCATTATGCCACATGGAAACAGCAGGCATTAGCTGAATTGCAGAAGTTTTTGAATTTTTTAAAATGCTTTCTGCAATACCTTTACGGTCTATGGAAAGTGAAAGCGCAAGACGTTCTTCAACAGTATCAAAAAATGGAAGAGAACTATTAAGTTTGAGCAGCCTGACTCTGGGGATAGCAGTACTTACGACTGAAACCCCTTTTACGTTTTGAAGACGTTCCTTAGCTGTGGCTGAAATAGTAAGAGATATATCAGCCTCACCAGACTCAGCCATAAGAGCACGAGTCTCTGCATTTGATATGGCAAGATAACGGGCTTTTTTAATTTCTGTATTTTTACCCCAGTAATTATCAAAGGACTGATAATCAAAAACAGTCTCGTTATTTGTAGAAACAAGCTTATAAAATCCTGTCCCGATAATTTCTTTAACAGAGCCATCATCATTATAAGAAGACAATGAAATAACACCTGTAGTATAATGGGAAAGATAAGCTGGCAACGCACTAAAAGGCTTTAATGTCTTGATTATAACATCTAATCCATTGGCTGTAATTGATTCAACTGAGGTTCCTTTAAAAAGTTTTTTCTTTGCAAGAACCCGGTTTAACGCTTTTACAACAACCTTTCCGGTTAGTTTTGTCCCATCGTGAAATAATACATTTTTCTGGAGGGTAAAAGTCCAGGTCAACTTATCATTGGAAACGCGCCAGATTTTTGCAAGTTTAGGCATAATACCGCCCTTGCCGTCTGAAGTTGTGAGGGTCTCAAGACACCCCATCCGTGTAAAAACAAACCCTGAAACAACAGGATCCATTCCCTTTGCCTTCCAGGGTGAAACAACGACAAGGGTTTTATTGGAATTCGATGCAAAGGCCTGACCTGTAATTAATACAAAAGCAATACAAAAAAACAGTATAAATAATTTCTTCAAAATATCACCTCTCATTTAAAATTGTTCAAATATTTTTAATGCGTTATCTCCATTGCTTTTGTAGCTGCCATTACAAAAAACTCATTCCCATAAGTTTTTGGATATGGGTTGGACAAAAACAAATGGTCATACCGGCATACATTTTTAAACCCGCTTTTTTTCAAAAGGGATTCAGCTTCAAAAGCTTTTATCCCATTAAAATGGGGAAGGTACTTATTAAGTGTTCTATAAGCCGCCTCAAACCTGGCTGGATAAAAATCCATTCCTTTTTTAAAAACACCACCCACATAATTTTTTATTTTTAAAAAAAAAC
Source organism: Desulfobacteraceae bacterium (assembly GCA_023140455.1). The sequence goes on from JAGLLQ010000200.1 coordinate 3,379, forward strand.
TTTTAAGACCAGATTCTCGCCAGATCCCATCAGATACAATGATACGCCCATTGGGGCGTAAAAGTTTGTGCCAGTGCTGTAATGTTTTTTGGGGGTCACAAAGAGTCCACAATAAATTTCTGCATACAATCAGATCAAAACTTTTGTCAGGAAAAGGAGGCTTTTCAGCTTCAGCAAGAACAAAATCAATTTCAAGCCCGCTTAAACAAGCTTTTTTCTGAGCTTTTTTAAGCATTCCAGGAGCAATATCTACCCCTGTCACTTTATGACCGGCATTTGCCAGTCCCATAGCTATAAATCCTGTTCCCGTACCTACATCCAAAATTTTACAATTCTTACCACCTTTGGCAGCAGCAAGGTAAACGTCCCACCACCTTCCCTGCTGGGCAGAAGTCTCATCAAAAGACGATGCGCGCCAGTTCCAATAATCTGCAAGTTCTTTTCTAATACACTTATTATCTTGTTTTACAATCGCACCTAAACACCTGCTATTATTCATCATTTTAATTAATCCCAACAATAATTAAATAAGATGCTTCTCTTTTTACAACAAAAAAAAAGCCACAAAAGTTTTTACCTCTTTCATGAGGTAAAAGCCTTCGTGGCTTTATAAATTAAATGTCAGACAGATAAAAAACTGTCTTGTGGCAATCCCTGCCTTCTAATCCTGTTTTCTAACAGTTAATTAAAGAGTAATATCTATAAAAAGTCAGCCTGTCAAGGAAAAATATTAAGAAATCATTGATGGTTCACTCCAGGGTAATCGCATGTAAAAATATTATGAAATGAGGAAAAAAAGTTTAAAGGCACTCCCCCTTGAGAAGGCCATAGAAAAAAAATAATTTTATTGATGGCTGCTTTTATAAGAGCTTCATGATATCTACATGCGTCGACCCTGACTATAATTCAAATTTAACTTGATTTAATTTATAAATATCATTATAAATAAGGTTTGTCTTTACGCTTAAGTTTATGTAATTTATGCAGTTTGATACTGCTTTAGTTTTTATCTATATTAGGAGGTTTTATTAATGGCTAACAAAATTATACGCCGTGAAGAGATGGCTCAAGGAACCATTATTCTTAACGAAATTGAGTCTCCGCGCATTGCTCAAAAAGCAAAGCCGGGACAATTTGTAATTATTCAAGTCGATGAAAAAGGCGAGAGAATCCCTCTCACCATGGCTGACACTAACCCTGAAAAGGGAACAATTACTATTATATATATGGTGATTGGTAAATCCACTGCTGCTTTTAAAGACTTACAAGTATCAGATGAATATTATGCAGTAATCGGCCCCCTTGGCAAAGCTACGCATGTTGAAAAGAAAGGCAAGGTAGTCTGTGTTGGTGGTGGAACCGGCATTGCCGTACTACACCCGATTACACGTGCGTTAAAAAAAATTGGTAACAATGTTACAACAATAGTAGGCTCAAGAAGTAAAGATCTTCTTATACTTGAAGATGAAATGGATAAAGCTTCTAATTCTTTTCACATTTGCACTGATGATGGATCCAAAGGACACCATGGGTTTGTTACTGATGTACTAAAAGATGTACTTGCTAAAGAAGATATCGACCTGGTTGTAGCAATAGGCCCAATCCCCATGATGAAATTTGTATGCGATATTACGAGAGAAAGAGGCGTTGAAACACTTGTAAGCCTTAACCCTATCATGGTGGATGGTACAGGTATGTGCGGTTGTTGCCGCGTCACAGTTGATGACAAAACAAAATTTGCATGTGTGGATGGACCAGAATTTGATGGACACAATGTTGATTTTGATGAACTTGGCAAACGTCTTCAGGCTTATTTAGATGATGAAAAAACAAGCTATGATGCTTACTTGCAGACTGCAAAATAAAAAATTATCAATAGAGTTGTGATATATGGAGGAATTAATGGCTGAAAAAAAATCTAAAAAAATAACAATCCCCAGAGCAGTGATGCCGGAGCAAGAAGCTGATGTCAGAAGACGAAACTTCGATGAAGTGCCGCTTGGCCTTACAGAGGCAATGGCAATACAAGAGGCAAAAAGATGTCTTCAATGTAAAAAACCTGCCTGTGTGGCTGGCTGCCCTGTTTCTGTACTTATCCCGGAATTTATTAAACTGATAGCTGATGGTGAATTTTCCAAAGCCGCACATAAACTATGGGAAAAAAATGCACTCCCGGCTGTATGCGGTCGGGTCTGTCCCCAGGAAATACAATGTGAAGGCAAATGTATTGTTGGGAAAAAAGGGGAACCTGTTGCAATTGGTTATCTTGAAAAATTTGCTGCTGACTGGGAACGTAACAATGGTTCAGGAGCAGTCCCTTCCATACCTGAAAAAACAGGCAAGAAAATTGCTGTAATCGGTTCTGGTCCATCCGGGCTTACAGTTGCGGGCGACCTTCTTTTAAAAGGGCATGATGTAACCATCTTTGAAGCATTCCACAAACCAGGTGGTGTTCTTGTTTATGGCATCCCTGAATTCAGGCTTCCAAAAGCAATTGTGGCAGCAGAAGTTGAAGCCCTTGCAAAAATGGGTGCAAAAATCGAATGTAACTTTGTAGCAGGTGCCATTGCTACAATAGATGATCTTTTCGCTGAAGGGTATGATGCAGCATATGTTGGAGTAGGCGCTGGTCTTCCAAGATTTATGAATCTTCCCAATGAAAATATGATTGGAATCTATTCTGCAAATGAATATCTGACCCGGGCCAATTTGATGAAAGGCTATCTCTTCCCTGAATATGACACTCCTGTTGCACGAGGCAAAAATGTTGTTGTTCTTGGTGCTGGAAATGTTGCCATGGATTCAGCCCGAACTGCAATGAGACTTGGAGCTGATTCAGTTAAAATTGTATACAGGCGATCAAGAGATGAAATGCCTGCAAGGGATGAAGAACTTCACCATGCAGAACAGGAAGGCATTGAATTTACTCTTTTGACAAACCCGACACAGTTTTTCGGCAATGAAGATGGACGAGTTACAGGGATGGAATGCCTGAAAATGGAACTTGGTGAGCCTGATGATTCAGGAAGAAGAAGCCCAATTCCAATTGCCGGTTCAGAATATAAAATTGACTGCGACCTTGTTGTAGTATCTGTAGGATCCAATGCAAACCCATTACTTACAAATACAACACCGGATATACAGCTTAACAGATGGGGCAATATTGAAGCAGACCCTGCCACAGGCAAAACCACTAAAAAAGGTGTATGGGCAGGTGGAGATATTGTAACTGGAGCTGCAACAGTAATCCTTGCCATGGGTGCAGGAAGAGACGCTGCAACCTCAATGCATGATTATCTTACCCTTGGTTGGTAATTTGGATCAGACCTGGTAATTAGTCAGGTAATTATATTAAAATAGAAGGAGTAAAGTTAAGCTTTACTCCTTCTTCTCTTTAAGATAGATCTTATTGTCAACAAGAGATAAAGAATGAACATATCCTTTGACAAATTTCTGTTCTCCAAAAATACTTCGTAAACAGACTCCATCTCCTTCAGGTTCAACTCTATCTACTGCTTCCATGAGTAATACTTCTTCTTTCTCTTTCATTAAATATGCACTTGCTTCACACATTTTTTACTCCTTTATATCTAAAAAATATCTGTCATACGTTTCAATCAGTTCATCAACAAGAAGAGGCAAAGGGGTATGCGACACCCCTACAATATTGATATTATCCTGGGTCAGTGGTAAAAGCAATTTCTTTGCTGAAGAAAGAGCAACAGCCTCAGCCATTTCTCTTGTAACCTCGCCCATCATTGCATGGGGCATAATGATACCAACCGGTCCAATAATCAGATCAACATTACGGACTGTCTGAACTATAGCATTAGAACCTGAAGCGCCTCTATTCGCCCTGCTTTTCAACATTTGAGCTGTTGCAATAGCATTTGTTCCAAGAGCAAATACTTCAATAGTCTCTTCAAATCTCTCTTTTAGCTTCTTGATAATTGTTGAGCCTATTCCACCACCCTGCCCATCTATTACACAAATTCTCTTTTTTCTATTATCATACATATACAAAACTCTTTATATTCAACATTAATTTATGTCAAGCTTTTTACGGACCTCTTTAAAAATCCTTTTTTCAACCGTATCCTCATCAGCATTTCCATCAACAATCACAACATGTTCACTTTTCTTTAATTTGTCAAATGCCTTAAAATATAACTCTCTTACTTTTTTAAGGACTTCTCTTTTTTCATAGAGTTCAAATTCTTCCTGTCTCTTTTCAAGCCTTTCAAAACATTTTTCAGGATCAACATCAATAAAAATATTCAAATCAGGCTTTAAAATATCAACATTTACTGAATTTGTCTGAATGACCCAATCCATGTCCACATACTGACTGTGATATGCATATGAAGAAAAATAATACCTGTCACACAAAACTGTTTGTCCATTTTTAACTTTATCTGCAATTCCGTTTCTTTTATTCACAAGATGATCTGTCCTGTCTGCTGCAAATAATGATGCAATTGTTCGTTGATCTATTTCAACCTTACCCTTGAGCATATCTCTTAGCAGTGTCCCAACAGGACCGTCACTTGGTTCAAATGTCTGATAAACATTATTTTTCCCTGATTTTAACCGTTTTGCAAGCCGTTTAATCTGTGTGCTCTTCCCGGATCCGTCAATCCCTTCAAACACAATAAACGTGCCTTGATGATTTGTATTATCACTTAGCAACTTTAAATTCCTTATATAAATATATTAAAAACAAAAAATCTAGGAAAGGTTTTTAATAGCAATTTCAGCAGCACTTCTAAATGGCCTGGCAATAATATTTTTTACATCACCAGGTTTGCGCCAGCACCGTTCTCTGTCATTTTCCCATACTTTGTTTTCACTAATTACAAGTCCAGAAAAGAATATGAATTTTACTGAAATTTCGCCGGAATCAATTATAAAAGTATCAATTTCTTCGCCAAGCTCCACATTATAACCACTCTCTTCAGCGCATTCTCTTATAGCTGCTTGTTCAAAACTCTCGCCTTTTTCAACACTGCCAACAGGAAAAACCCACTGTCCGGGATATTTTCTTGAAGACACTGTTAATATCTCAAAGGTGTCCTGGTCTCCTATGTTTGAACATTTTCTATGTGGTATAATCCCTGCTTTATATGTCATATTTTGATCCATGCATAACTTATTAGCAAAAATAATCATTTTTGTCCATTTATTCATATTGATATTAATGTAATAAAAATGTACGATAAAAAATGGGTTGAAAATTTTGTTTAATTATTAAAATAATCAGGTGACTATGAACTATGATGTAATTATTGTTGGTGCCGGGCCGGCAGGACTTTTCTCTGCATATTTTCTTGCTGAAAATTCAAATCTTAAAGTACTTGTTTTAGAAAAAGGAAAACATTCCTTAAAAAGAAAATGCCCAAACCACAATACACAAATATGTGCCGGGTGTGATCCCTGCAATATACTTACAGGTGTCGGAGGAGCAGGACTTTATTCTGATGGAAAGCTCAATTTTATACCAAAACTCGGGAAAACAGATCTTACACAATTTTTGCCTCGGGCAGCAGCGCAGGAGCTGATTGATGAAACTGAAGTAATATTCAACAAATTTAATATGGACGGGAAAATATATCCATCAAATATGGACGAAGCAAAACAAATAAGAAAAGAAGCCAAAAAATTTGGAATGGACCTTCTTCTTATTAAACAAAAACATCTTGGGAGTGATAACCTTCCAGGCCATATATCTAAAATGGCAGATTATATCCAATCCAAAGGCGTGACCATTAGAACCGAGGAAGAAGTAATTAACATCACTAAAAACAATGGTGCAGTCACAGGTGTAGTCACAGAAGTGGGTGAATATAAAGCCCCAAACGTTATTTTAGCACCAGGGCGTATTGGTGCACACTGGGTCTCAAACGTTGCTGAAAGACATGGCATCAATATCTCGCAACGTGGAATTGAAGTAGGAGTCAGAGTTGAAGTTCATAATGATATCATGGATGATCTTTGCAATATTATTTATGATCCTACATTTTTTATTCAGACACCGACATATGATGATCAGACAAGAACCTTCTGTACAAATCAAGGTGGATATATCAGCCTTGAAAAATATACAGATTTTGTATGTGTTAACGGGCATGCATTTTCTGATAAAAAATCCCAGAATACAAATTTTGCTTTTTTATCAAAGGTTGTTCTTACAGAACCTGTAACAGATAACCAGGCTTATGGGGAATCAATTGGAAAGCTTGCAACACTGATTGGAGGGGGTAAACCCATATTACAGCGTTTTGGGGATTTAAAAAGAGGAAGAAGATCAACCTGGAACAGGATCAACAAAGGATATATTGAGCCAACCATGAAAAACGTTGTGTGCGGTGATATAGCAATGGCTTTGCCGGAACGGATACTACGAAATCTTATAGAAGGGCTTGAATCTTTAAATCTTGTTGTACCCGGAGTTTCCAATGATGAAACTCTGCTTTATGC
>JAGLLQ010000201.1 GCA_023140455.1 Desulfobacteraceae bacterium
AAACCCTTGAAGAGGCAGGTGTTCTTATTGCATCCTGCAAAGATAAAACCCAAAAAAATATTAATAGAATCACTTCATATCGACTGAATGAAAACCTACCAAAATCCTGGTTCAAGACTGAAATAATGGATGGAAACTGGACATTATCTTTTTCAAGTCTTGGAAGATGGTCCCACTGGATTACACCAAAATTGATGAAAAAGAGATTTGATACCAGGTTTTTTATTGTTCTTATGCCTGAAAACCAGACCTGTGTACCAGACAATATGGAAACCAAACATGGGATATGGCTTACTCCCCAACAAGCCCTGGAACAGAACCTTGAAACCAAAACCCCATTAAGTCCACCAACTGTTGTAACACTGACTCAGCTGCTTGAATTTAAAACTTTTGATGATCTTAAACAAGAAATCCAGACCCGCCCCTGGGGTGACCCCATTGCACCACGTCTTGTTTCATCTTCCAATGGACCTGTAATTCTTGAACCCTGGGATCCTATGAGGGATTCCATATGTAATTCAGATTACGAAATTGACACCTCAAATTTTTCAAAAAAAGTCCTTCCCCCAGGCTCATGGTTCTCAAGAATCTGGTGCGATAAAGGTATTTGGAAACCAGTTGGAGTTGAATAAAAACTCTGCCTATGGCATAATATAAATACTAAGCAGGCCTAACTACCTTCGAATAGACAAAACAGAATGAATATTAATCTATTTAAAGAAAAACTATATATGCGAATTCCTGAAAAATATGATCAGGAATTTAAAGAGACAATAGCTAAGATCAATGTATTTAGGATCAAACTGCTTTGTCTTGGTTTTATGTGCCTTGGTTCTTTCCTGTTTGCAGTTGACTACAGGATGATTAATGCTCAAGAACAGTCAAATCTTTACCATTACTATTTATGGTCTGATTCGGTCCTTTTTGGGCTTGGACTACTCTTTTACCTTGCATTCATTGGAGCACAAAAGTACGATACTTACAGACTACAGTTTCAACAAATTATTATTTTTATTTCCTCCATAGTTCTGCTTTCCTGGTGCGGAGCAGTCAGTGCAGTGGAATATTATACACATAATTCAGTATCCACCTTGATCATCGGGGCACTTATCCTGGCAAGCGGCATATATCTGCGTGGTTGGATTGTGTGCCTGATTTATGCCACAAGCTTAACTATCTTTATACTCTGTAAAAACAACTTAAGCTTTTCACCTCTCAATTTTTTAACTGAACATGCCAACCTGATCGGCCTTGCTATATTTGGCTGGCTGTTATCTCGAATACTGTATATCAATAAAGCTGAAATTTTCCTGACCCAACAAAATATTTTAGAAAAAAATAAACAGCTCGCCAACGAGATTATTATCCGAAAAAAAACCCAAGCCAAATTGCAAAAAACGCACAAAATACTGGAACACCGGGTGCTGGAGAGAACACAGGAGCTTTTGATGGTAAACACAAAGCTGAAAAATGAAATATATGAACGGGAAAAAGCTCAAGCCAAACTTAACCATACCCAAAAAATGGAAGCTATAGGTACTCTTGCGGGAGGTGTAGCCCATGATCTCAACAATGTTTTAAGTGCCCAGGTGGGTTACCCTGAATTAATATTAATGGATCTTACTGAAGACAGCCCGTTAAGAGAGCCAATTTTAAGAATCCAGGAATCAGGACACAAAGCCGCTGCTATTGTACAAGATCTATTAACCATGGCAAGAAGAGGAGTGGTTGTTACAGATGTTATAAATTTAAATCAGATTATAGATAGCTATCTGTGCTCCCCTGAATATGAAAAATTAAAAAGATTTCATCCTAATGTAATAATGAAAAACAATCTTGATACAGATTTATTCAATATTATGGGATCAACTATACATCTGTTTAAAACTATCATGAATCTGGTCAATAATGCAGCAGAAGCAATGCCGCAAGGCGGTAATATTACCATCACAACACAGAATCTATATATTGATAAACCAGTTAATGGTTATGATGCTATCAATGAAGGGAATTATATTGCTCTGTCAGTGTCAGATACCGGAATAGGTATAGCTCCAATAGATATGGAGCGGATATTTGAACCTTTTTATACAAAAAAAGTGATGGGAAGAAGTGGCACGGGATTGGGCATGGCTGTTGTCTGGGGAACAGTCAAGGATCACAAAGGATATATAGATGTTCAAAGCAAAGAAAATTCAGGAACAACATTTGCACTTTCTTTCCCGATAACTAAAAAAGAAATAAGCGAAAAGCAAAGAGATTTACCAATAGAAGAATACATAGGGAATGGGGAATCAATTCTGATAGTGGATGATTTAGAAGGCCAGCTAAAAATTGCATCAGACATGCTAAGCAAATTAGGCTATTGTGTTGCATCAGTAACAAGTGGGGAACAAGCTGTTGATTATATGGGAAAAAATTCTGTGGATCTTGTGATATTAGATATGATAATGGAGCCTGGCATTGATGGATGCGAAACTTATAAACAAATTCGTAAGTTATATCCTAACCAAAAAGCTATTATTACAAGTGGATTTTCTGAGACCGACAGAGTTAGAGAAGCTCAAAAACTCGGCGCTGGTGACTACATAAAAAAACCGTATACATTTGAAAAAATTGGATTAGCTGTACAGAATGAATTGAAAAAATAATATATTAACAGGCTGACATTAACTGGTTTTATCAGCTTTATTTTAAAATGAATTTGCATTGTACCACAAAATATTATACTCTGATTATTATTGAAGTTGACTATAATATCCCAATTATTAAAGATATATACTATGGTAGAAAAACCAACTTACGATGATTTAAAACAACGGATTTCAACATTAGAAAAAAAACTTAAAGCATCTCACACACAGAACAGCGATGAAAAATATCGTATTCTGTTCGAAAAATCTAAAGATGCTATTTTAATTATTGAAAATAGCCAATTTATTGACTGCAACCAGGCAACAGTGGAGATGCTGGGCTATAAAAACAAAACAGAGTTTCTTAAAACTCATCCTGCTGAACTGTCTCCAGATCTTCAGCAGGATGGCGAGGATTCTTACACTAAAGCAAAAGCAATGATTGACCTTGCTCTAAAAAATGGCAGCCACAAATTTGAATGGAATCATCTCAGGGCAGATGGGGAAATTATTCCTATAGAAGTCCATTTAACAACTATCTCAAATCAGAAAGACCATCAGGTAATTCACACCATTTGGAGAGATATAACAAATCGTAGAAAGGCAGAGACTGCTCTCCAAAAGGAAAAAGAAATCCTTTCCATAATCCTTGAAAGCGCACCCCAGGGAATCGCATTGATTGATCATCAGGGAAAATATCTTTATGTAAATCCTCATTTTACAAAAATTACAGGATACACGCTTCAAGATATCCCTACCAAAGAAGACTGGTTCAAAAAAGTTTATCCGGATAAAGAGTATCGTAAGCATGTTATTGAAACATGGAGTGATGACAGCGATCATCAAGGGACAGGGAAAATTCGCGAATTTAAAATACAATGTAAGAATGGTGAATCAAAATATATTGAATTTAAATCTACTTTTTTAAAGGATCAAAAAATTTCTTTGGTAACTGATGTCACAGATAGGAAGCAATCTGAAAAAACACTCAGGGAAAAAGACCGTTTACAGGGCGTACTTGAATTATCAGGCACCGTCTGTCATGAAATGAATCAGCCGTTAATGAGCATTATGGGTTATTTTGACCTCATCCAGATGGATATACAAGAAGATAATCCGCTCTATTGTACTATTCAAAAAATTCACGCACAGATAGACAGATTGTCAGATTTGGGTAAAAAACTGGCAGAAATATCAAGATATGAAACTAAAAGTTATCTTAAAGAACAAATTGTGGATTTAACAAAAGCATCAACTACGAGTAATTTATAAAAACCTGATTCATTTGTATGTAAAAGCTTGCACCTTAAGGAGAAGTTATGGGAACACATGCTTGATTTTTATAGTATAAAGGAGGATTACTTATGAATATCAAATTAAAACTGGCTATTTGTCTTCTCTCGGCACTGGTATTTTGCTCAGGTGCTGTTTTTTTTGTGAATAGAATAGTCGTCAAAAAGCAAATACAAAAGATCACTAAAATAAAACTGGAAGATATGGCGCAGTCAGCTCGATATTTTTTGGAAAAGCAGAGAATAGACTTGGAAAATATTCAAAAAATATTAAATAAGGAAGTTACCATAGGGGAAAAAGGCTTTTTATTTATTCTTGATCTTGAAGGGAACCTGGTAGTTCATAAAAAAGCCCAGGGTGAAAACTGGATATCAAAACCTCATATCAAACATATTGTGGAAACAAAAAATGGATATCATAGATATCTTTCACCAAAGACCAAAACATACAAGGTTGCAGCTTTCCGGTATTGTGATGAAAAAAAGCGAATAGTTGTGGCCTCAAGCTTTGAAAATGATGACCTGAAAACTCCTTTAAGAGATATGGCAATCACCAGCTCCCTTATTATCATCCCTTTGGTTATTCTCTTTTTTATAATTTTTTTGTTTATCATCAGCAGGTTAATAACAAAGCCAATCAGCCTTATAATTGCAGGTCTTAATGACGGAGCAAACCAGGTTGCATCCGCGTCAAGCCAGGTTTCGTCTGCAAGCCAGTCTTTGGCTGAGGGCTCATCTGAGCAGGCAGCATCCATAGAAGAAACATCATCATCAATGGAAGAGATGTCATCCATGACAAAGAAAAATGCTGAGAACGCAGGCCATGCAGATGGATTGATGAAAGAAGCCAATAAGGTGGTTCATGTAGCCAATGAATCCATGAAAGAATTGATTAAATCAATGGAAGATATCTCAAAAGCAAGTGAAGAAACCTCAAAAATTATTAAAACCATTGATGAGATAGCTTTTCAGACAAATTTGCTTGCCTTGAATGCCGCAGTAGAAGCTGCCAGAGCCGGTGAAGCCGGAGCCGGATTTGCAGTTGTTGCAGATGAAGTCAGAAACCTTGCCATGAGAGCTGCTGATGCTGCAAAAAATACTGCTGAACTTATTGAAGGGACTATGAATAAAGTCAATGATGGTTCTGAACTTGTTTCAACTACCAATGAAACTTTTGGCAAGGTGGCTGAAAGTGCATCAAAAGTAGCTGACCTCGTATCAGAAATATCAGAAGCTTCTAAAGAGCAGTCCAGTGGTATTGAACAGGTAAATATTGCTATTTCGGAGATGGACAAGGTAGTTCAGCAAAATGCTGCCAACGCTGAAGAGACAGCTTCCGGGTCTGAAGAGATGACTGCCCAGGCTCAACAGCTCAGAGATTATGTTGGAGATCTTGTACTGCTTGTTACAGGCAAACAGGAGCAGAGTTCTACTACAGAAACTTCTCATTCAAAATCAGTATCTGATGATAAAAATGAAATCCGACCTGATCAGATAATATTGTTGGATGAAACTGATAATCCTGAAAATTTTTAAGGTTAAAAAATGAACCCGAGAACAAAAGCATTAATAACTGTTGGACTAGTTATCACAATACTTACCTTGTTTTTTTTATTCATTTTTATCAGGCAGCAGAAGCACACTCTTTCAAATGCTGTCTATAGTGAGCAGCACAGCCTCCAGAAACAGATGCAGCTATTAATAGGACAGAACAGCCAGCGGTACAGGTCCCGCATTAAAAGCCTGGTTACAAACCGATTACAAATTATAAATGCCTTTGCTGAAAAAGACCGGAATGAAACCTTTAAGCATGCGTATAAATTATTAGAATTATTTCAAAAAGAGAATCCTTATTTCAGATCGTTTTTTTTCGTCAATGCTGACAATACTGTATTTCTCAGGGTTCACAGACCGGATCTGTACGGCGATGATATAAGCGACCTGAGCTCTGTAACAAAGGAAGGCAACCAGATCAAAGATATGGTTTCAGGTTTTGAAATAATAAAAGGTGGATTACAATATCGTATTGTGTGTCCGATTTTTAAAAATAAAAATTACATTGGGCTGGTAGGTTTTGGTATAAATGCAGATCTTTTTATTGATCAATTGCGTCAAATTCACCACACATATTTTCATAGAGATTGCAAAGAAGAAACTCATATTGCCCTTGTGTTTCCAAAAGCGGAACTCTACAAATCTGTTTTTCTTGATAGACCACATAAAATTATTGGTAAATATGTTGTGATTTTTAATAATGATTCTCTTTTTCAAAAACTTCCTGATCACGTTGACCTTGAAAAGGGACTGCAACAGCTTAAACTTAATGGTTTAACTCATGCACTCATACAAGGCATCAATTTTAAAGGTTTGAAGAATAATGTGATTGCAGAGGGGTTTTCTTTAGTGAATATTGAAAACGTTATCACCGAAACAAAAAACACCATTATGCTGACTATTATTATTTACATTATCCTTCTTTTTATTGCTTTTACTATTATCTATTTAAATTTCAACTTACTTTTCAAAAAAATAGCTGGGTTGTATAATTCACTTGAACAAAACAATAAGGAATTAGAACATCGAATTGAAGAGCGCACTGTAGAGCTGCAACAGGAAATCAATGAACATAAACTTGCTGAGCAGGAAAAAATAAAACTTGAAACTAAACTGAGACAGGCTCAGAAAATGGAATCCATCGGCACATTAGCTGGTGGTATAGCACATGATTTTAACAATATCCTTTTCCCGATTATGGGACATACAGAGATGCTTATGTCAGATATCCCTGAAGACAGTCCATTCAAAGAAAGACTCGATAAGATTTACACAAGTGCAATCCGGGCAAGGGATTTAGTATCACAAATCCTCATATTTGCACGTCAGGAATCTAACGAATTAAAACCCATGAAAATGCAGCCTATCATCAAAGAAACTCTGAAACTCCTCAGGTCTACAATCCCGACAACAATTGATATCACACATTATATCCAGACTGACTCCTGTGTGGTCAAAGCTGATCCGACACAGATTCACCAGATTATTATGAACCTTGCAACAAATGCCTGGCATGCCATGGAGGAAAAGGGTGGAAAATTAAAAGTACGTCTTAAAACAATCATATTAACTAAGCAGGATTTTGTAAATCCAAATCTGGAGCCCGGGAAATATGCCTTATTAACTGTAGCAGATACAGGTGTTGGTATGAGTAAAGAAATAATTGAAAAAATCTTTGACCCGTTTTT
>JAGLLQ010000202.1 GCA_023140455.1 Desulfobacteraceae bacterium
CCCACACATCTTATTATGGATGCCTGGATAAAAGGAATTCGCCGTTTAAGAGTTATTTATTATCATTATATTGAACCAAAATTTGCAGCAGAGCTCATAGAAGCTGCCAGAATCATGGAAATAGATCTCAGGATAGGTATTGAATTCTGGGCAAGACACAGGAATTGTTACATATCATTCACCTGGGTCTCAAGAGAGCTTCCTGATGCAGAGTCATTTTTATGCTTTCTTGCTGAACCCCATGTAGTGAAATTCATGGAGCAGGGTAAAGCTGTTTTAAAATTCCAGGAAAAGCTTGTTTTACGTCTTCTGGATAATTTTAATAATCATCATTTTGATAAAATGTGTCAGGGTCTTGATATTGAAATGGAAAAACTCTGCCCTGAAACTTTTTTAAAATTCACATTCCCGGGACAGCCTTCCATAATTCATCTTGGCGAATATATTTATTCTGAAGTTGTTAAATCAATGAGATTATATATTGAAAAATCAAATTCTGCATCTGACAAATCTAATTTAGAAGAACAAAAAAAAATAAACAATCTGATTGAAAAGATGAATTTTTTCAATTCCAATGACATAATTTCTACCTATTTATGCCCTCAGCAGCAGCCTGGTACTCCACATCCTTTTGATATTCCGGACAATTCTGATACCCCGGACAGACTTAAACTGAACTTTAAAGAGCTTTTTGAAAATATTAAGCAGCTCCACCACGCATTTAGAATCACTCTCAATTTGGGCAATCTAAAGCCGGAAGATGTTTTAGAAATTCTTTATGACAGTAATGGTGTTATCACAAGGCTTGAAATAATCAATTTAAAAAGTTTCAACACCATAACAAATGATCAGATATTTTCAATAAATGAGCTTCAGAAAGCTATTAATCAGGGGAGTTTATTAAAACTAAAACGAATAGCCCGTCAGATTATCCAAAATGTCAGTCAAAGTGATTATGCAGATAAAAAGAACCGATTAGAAAAACTTATTGATATCCTCCATGATATTGATGCACTAAAAAACATGTATGCTGTCAAACCATTAAAATCCAGAATTGGAAGTGATTCAAGCGGGAAATCGTACCAAACATATGGTATGGGGTTTGGTATTATAGGTACTTTGCCGCTTAGAGCAAAAAAAGAAATTTTGAAACATTCTGAGGGAAGGCTTATCCTCCCTGCAAAAATTCAAGCAAACCAGAGACTGACAATACTGAGAACAAATAACATAAGCCCGATGTTAAAATATATGTTAAATGTTGTAAAACACTTACCTGGTCTTAATCAAATTATATCAACACAAAAAAAAGAATGGATGATTGAGTCCTTTACAATGGATATGGATAAAAAGGGTAATGTTGTCACTCTGGGTGGGAAGCAACAAGACAACATAAATGATCTTGGTCTTGATTTGCCTGAAGATAAAAAGCCTGATACCACAAGGTCATGGAAAAATTTAAATACAAAACTAAAAAATTGTATTAAAATTTTCATTGGATTTGTCCCGGCATTCCTATGTTTTGCTTTTACTAAAGATTGGTGGTTTCTCGCCTATTTCGGTGCATTTATCTGGTTCTTCATAACCGGTATCAGAAACGTTGTACAATCTGTACTGGGAGGCGGCGGAATTCGACGATCATCCATGCTTAAATGGAATGATTATATCAGCTGGGACAGGCTGACTGACTCTTTGCTGTATACCGGCTTTTCAGTCCCGCTGCTGGATTATATCGTTAAAACAGTCCTTCTTGACAGAACTTTTGGTATTAACACAGCAACCAACCCCCTGGCTCTCTACTCTGTCATGGCGCTTGCCAACGGAATTTATCTCTCATCTCACAATGCATTTCGCGGGCTGCCCAAAGGGGCAATAACAGGCAATTTTTTCAGAAGCATCATTTCTATACCTGTTGCAATTCTTTTTAACAGTCTTATCAGTACAATACTAAGGCTTTCAGGTGTACCTGGTGTTGAAGCAGTGCTCCAGAAATGGGCAGCTATCATTTCTAAAGCAGCTTCAGATGTTGTGGCAGGTGTCATTGAAGGGACTGCGGACAGATTCCATAATATGGGACTTAGAAAAAGAGATATAAACAAAAAATTCTCAGACCTGTTTACCACATACTCAAAACTGGCACTGCTGTTTCCTGAGACTGAAGAACTCAATGTTCTTGAAAACCCTAAAGAATTATTTAACAGCAGAAACTCTGAAATAAGAGACCTTGCAATAATGATAATTATAAACTCCCTTGACCTGTTTTATTTCTGGATGTATCTGCCAAGGGCAAAAACTGTAATGCTTGACATGGTTGCACGCTTAACTCCTGAAGAAAAAATCATTTTTATGCAGTCTCAAAAAATATTGGAACATGAGCAGCATATCAGCAGGTTATTTGTGGACGGTATTCTTGGCAGGAATTTCCCGCGACCATTATCATTTTATCTAACAACATATAAAAACTATCTAAGCTCTATTAAAGAAACTAATCAAAATTACTTCAAAGCATATTAATAATTTTTTAATATTGTTTCCTATGTATTGAAAGGTCTATATTTTATTAAATATTTGACTTTGGGTTTTAAAAAAGTTATTCAATATCTTATTAAAAATACTTAGAAAAAACACTTAGATAAGTATGGTTTTTAACTTTTTTTTGGAAAATAAAAAACTGCTGATTAGATAATTTAACTCCATGAGCCCTTACACAATATTTATTATAGATGATGAAGAAGCAATCAGAGACGGTCTTTCGCTCATACTTGAGCCATCTTATACAATCCATGCATTTGCCAACGGCAGTACAGCAATGAAGGGTATCTCTGATATCTCTCCTGACCTTGTACTCCTTGACATAGGCCTGCCTGATATAAGCGGTATTGATATTCTTAAAAAAATCAAAAAGCAACACCCAGATGTCCCTGTGATAATGATAACTGCCTACGAGGATATTGAAACTGTAATTGCAGCCATGAAACATGGT
>JAGLLQ010000203.1 GCA_023140455.1 Desulfobacteraceae bacterium
CTGATACTGAAACTGTCATGGGTCATTATGGTTATACTTAGGCTTGTTTTTTGCTCTGCTGATCTTTTCTCATCTGCTTTTTCCCCATCCTTAGAACAGGCAAAAAGGCTGAACACTGACAAACATAAAAAAAATACAATAAACTTTGACTTCATTATCTTATCTCCAAAAATAAAAAACCATTCTCTAAATAAAATACCTGATTTTCACTTGATATTCAGAGGATGGTTAAATATTAATTCGTTCCCTCCGCCGGTATTATCCGGATCAGGTTATGGACGGTCGGGCAATCCCCTCTCAGCATGCCAATCATGCTCCCGTACAAATTATTTTTCTATAACACTGAATAAAACGATTTCACAAAACTGTCAAGTAATAGATGCTTTTCTGTTAATAATGATATATATATATAAATTTTGTGTGATAGTTTTAATAGTAAAGGAATAAATCATGTGTGGTGTTGTTGGTGTATACAATTCTGAAAACTCAGCTTATGATATTATGCTCGGTCTTTTTGCCACTCAGAATAGGGGTCAGGAAAGTTGTGGTATTGCAATAAGTGACAGCAATTTAATCCGGGAACATAAAGGAATGGGCCTTGTAAAGGATGTATTAACTCCTCCTGTTCTAAAACAAAATCCAGGCAAAATCGGTATCGGTCATGTCAGGTATCCCACGCGAGGAACAGTTGATGCCGGTAATTCTCAACCCCATGTGCTTGAGACATTGGAAGGGACTATTTTTGCGTTTGCCAGTAATGGAGATATTACAAACTATCCGACAATTAAAAAAGAGCTTGAATCAAAAGGTGTAAGGCTGAAAAGCGGGAATGATGGAGAGCTGATATTAAGATATATTGCCTTTAATCACAAAGAAAATAAATTATCTGTAATTGATTCAATACAAAAAATGATGAAAAATATCAAAGGAGCTTTCTCTTCTTTGCTGATCAGCAGAAATGAAATGTGGGCATTTAGAGATCCATATGGAATAAGACCATTGTCTTTTGGTAAGATAGAAAATGGTTATGCTTTTGCATCAGAAAGTAAAGCTTTGGATATATTGCGTGCTAAAGATATAAAAGAAGTAAATCCCGGAGAAATTATCCATGTCTCAAAGGATGGTATTAAAAGGATTGAACCTGATATTTTATCTTTAAGAAATGGAAGAAAAAGCTGTGCCCATTGTGTTTTCGAACCTGTATATTTTTCAATGCCTGACAGTAATCAGTTTGGACTATCCGTATATGAAGCCAGAAAGAGAATGGGTGCATCATTAGCTTCCTATGATAAAGATTTAGAGATAGATGTAGTTATTTCAGTACCGGATTCATCAAATGTGCAGGCCTTAGGTTATGCACAGGCGCGTAACATTCCTTTTGAAATAGCTTTAATCAGAAATCATTATGTAGGAAGAACATTTATCAAGCCGGATCAGGCTGGTCGGGATGAATCTGTAAAGCAAAAATTCAATCCAATAAAATCAAGAATAAAAGATAAGCGGATAATACTTGTTGATGACTCAATAGTCAGGGGAACAACTATGCGCAAGATTGCAGGTATGCTTAAAGGCGCCGGTGCAAAAGAAATACATTTGAGGATTGCATCACCTGCTGTCAAGTTTCCCTGTTTTTATGGACTGGATACCTCTACAAAAAAAGAACTGATTGCAAACAGCATGAACTGTGATGAGTTAACAGAATTTTTAAAAGTTAATTCTATAAAATATATAAAGCAGGAAGATCTTTCAAAAGCCGTCAAAAACAATGATGATAATTTTTGTTTTGCCTGTTTTGATGGGAAATATCCCATAGAATTAGTTGATGTAGACTTTTAACGTTTAATCAAATCAGTATTGTAAAACCCGGACAACATCTCTTGCAATCTGGAGTTCCTCATTGGTGGGAATTACCCACACCTGGATACTGGCGTCCCTGGTATGAATAGAAAAGGGACTGGAAGAAGAGGGTTTTTGACTATTCTTTTCAGGGTCAATGTCAATACCCAAAAATGATAAGTTTTTACAGACTTCAGATCTTATAAAATCATCATTTTCACCCATCCCTGCCGTAAAAACGAGTGCATCAACATTTCCAAGAACAGCCATATAAGAACCGATATATTTTTTAACCTGGTAGGAAAACATTTCA
>JAGLLQ010000204.1 GCA_023140455.1 Desulfobacteraceae bacterium
ATTGCAGATGTCATGACATATATCAAAGGTCTCAAGCCCCAAAATAAAATTGCAGCGGCATTTGGATCATATGGCTGGAGTGGCGAGGCTGTGAAGATTCTGAACAAGGAATTTGAAGCAATGAAATTTGATATCATTGATGATGGTATCAGGGTTCAATATGTTCCTGATGAAGATGATTTGAGCAAATGTTTTGATTTAGGTGTAAAGCTTGCTAAAACATTAAAAGAAAAACTTTCTGGAGGGAATAATGCCTAACGAATTTAATGCAAATGATATTTTTGAAATAGCTATAAAAATTGAACAGAATGGTGCAATCTTTTATAGAAATGCAGCAGACAAGATAGATGATGAGGGAAATAAACAGTTTCTTCTTGAGCTTGCAAAGATGGAAGATGGGCATGAAGCAACCTTTGCGGGCATGCAGAAAGAACTAAAGGGAGAAGAAACAGCACCAACATTCTTTGATCCTGAAGATGAGAATGCTCTTTATCTTAAAGCCCTGGCCGATGCCCGTGTCTTTGCTAAAAAGGAAGAGCCGGATAATGATTTTAAGAGTATACTTTATTCTGCTGTCCAGGCAGAAAAAGATTCAATTGTGTTTTATCTTGGAATAAAAGAACTTGTACCGGAAAAAGCAGGTAAATCAAAAATTGATAATATTATTCAAGAAGAAATGAGTCACATCAAACTTCTTGTTAAAAAAATGATGCAACAATAAAACTGAGACATACGGCTTGATACAATTTTGTATCAAGCCGTATTATCTGTCATACTCCCGAAACAACCCCTGGGTTCTGCATGCGCTCCTGCCCAAGGTAATCAGGGAAGGAATATCAATCCCGAATGGACAATAACAGCGTGTGCACAATACACATTTTTCAAAAACGAGGTCTCGCATTTCTTCAAGGATCTGTTTGCTGACTCTTCCTTTTTTCTTATATAATTTGCCGATGGAATTAATAAATTTATAGGAAGGCATATATTCTGGATTATTCCCGTTTGATATATATAAAAAACAACTCTCAGCGCACAGGCTGCAATGGGCGCACATAGCCAGACCGAGTTGAATCTGTTTTCTGTTTTGTTTTAAAACTGATTTTATTGAATCTGTATTTATTTCAGCTTGTTTCAACATTCACTGCTCCACAAAATAATTCATACTGTCAATCGGCTTTGCATTAAAAATGCCATGACCGTTTTGAATTCCCCAAACTATGTTCACTTACAATCATAAATCGGCTGATAAAGAAAAAAACCATATGAAAAAATTTGGAAAACGGTATCATAATCAGCATCAGTTCACCGAAAAGTATATGCAGCAGTATTATTGTATTATAATTTAAAATATGATGATAAACCATAAAACCTGTCACAAAAGGAGCAACAGCAATCAAAAGCAATAGATAATCATTTACTGTTGAAATAATTCTGACGCGGCGAAGCAAAAGCCTTCGCATAAGAAACATAAGGGCGCCTGCCAGAACAAACTTTGTCATGATATCTGTGACTTGTTCGGGAAAAGATATAAAACTGATTCCAAACGCTGTGTCCAGCATAATATTATGCCCAAGAACAAATATGGGGGTCACAATCAGGCACACATGGAAAATAAAGCTGGCAAGCACCAGACAGATGTTGTTCGCAAGAGGACTAACTCTCTGAAACACAAGATATCTGAAAAGCCGTTCCTTTATCGACAAATCAATTTGGGGTATAAACCCCTTATCCGGCACGACCCGCCGTGTTTCTTTTATTCGGGTCAATTTCAGCAATCTGAAAGTTTGAACAACCAGGCCTCCTCCGAATATTATAAAGGATATCCATACAAGAGGCCCTTGAATAAAATCAATCATATTTCTTCCTGATAATATCTTTGTTCATACCCTTTTTGAACAATAGTGCGCTTAATCTGATTTTGCCACTGCATTGGCGGCTGAAACTTCAAAATATTGTCCAATCGGCCCTGGGCCTCCAGACGGGTATATATTTCATGCCAGGCACAATTTAAGTCCGGGCGAACTTCACATTTATCACCGTTGGTCCCGCCGCAAGGTCCGTTAAACAAACCCTTGGCACATCGCGTAACCGGGCAAATCCCTGCTGTATATGCCAGCACACATTCCCCACATGCCCTGCATTTTTCCTCATACAACCCGATATCAAGATCAACTCCAATTGCAATAGTGTTAACTGCCGGGAAAACAGGTTTGTCTGGGTATTTCCCAGCAAGGAACTGTACTCCAGCGCCGCAAGCCATTGATAAGATGCAATCTGCAGTTTCCACCATATCATCAAGAGCCCCCAGATATTGTTCATTACACTGTCGTTCAACCGTATATCCGGTAAATTGATCAGCTGATTTTCTTTTGCCCCTTAACAATTCCAGTTCTGTTTGCAGAATACCAACTTCCTTTTGACCACCTGCAAGACATACAGACACACACCCGCCGCAACCTACAATCAGGACATCTTGATATGGTTCAATATAATTAAAAATTTCTTCGATGGATTTTGACTTTGCTTTAATCATTTTGTCCTCTAATAATCATATCATATTCTGCTGAAACCAGAGATTCCGGACTATGGCATTCATTACACATGGTTGGAACTTCTGCCTGACCCATTATTGTCTCCTCATTATGACATCCTATACATTGTCTATGAAACGCCTCCTGGGTATTAATTTTATTATCTGAAGCATGGCAGGACGAACACATAATGTCTGGATTATCGCTGTGGAGTTCATCGACATCTATTACATTATTTTTATTCTCATCGTATGTATGATGGCAAACCTCACAATCGTAAGATTCCATATGCATTTCATGGGGGAACAACACAGGCTCTCTACCCTTGCTGCATTCGCCCTTATCAATAGGGCATACGCACATAAGGGAGAAGGTTAATATACCCCCAAAAAAAAGAGACACCAGAGTAAAACAAATTTTTGTTTTTAATGTAAAATATTTCACTTCTTTTGCTTATAGCTGATTATAGTATGAGATTCAAGCAGATTACAGCACAATCATACATATAATGACAGGTTTCAAAATATTAAGGCACTTAATCTGTTGCAGAAAAAAGAATCTTTACTTTGTTTTAATCTGAGCATGTTCCAAAATATCAGGGACAATATCAGTCCAGCCAAGGGGCATGATATGGACTCCCTGGCACATGGATTTGACTTCTTTTAAAAACCGGCCTGCTATTTCAGCTGATTTTTTCTTCCGGTCTTCCTTGGCAACAGATCCGATCTCTTCTATCAAATTTTCCGGAACATGGACTCCGGATACATTTTTATTCATAAATTTTGCCATTTGAGGTGATTTCAGAATAACGATACCGACCTGTATGGGACAATTAAATTTTTCAACTTTTTTAATAAATTTTTCAAAAACTTTGACATCATATACTGCCTGGGTTTGAAAAAATTGTGCCCCTGCATCAATTTTCTTTTTCATTTTCATTAATTGCAGCTCAATTGGATCGGAATTAGGATTGACAACCGCGCCAAAGGCCATATCAAGATAATTTTCAATCCGGCTTCCTGAAATATCATAGCCTCTTTTAAGCCCTTTTGCCATATCAATCAACTGCACCGAATCAAGGTCAAACACAGGTTTTGCTTCCTTGTGATCGCCAAGCTGAATATGGTCTCCGGTTAACAGCAATACATTATCAATACCCAGAGAATAGGCAGTGAGCAGGTCAGACTGCAATGCCAGCCTATTTCGATCTCTGCAGGTAAGCTGATAAACAGGTTCAATACCATTTGCTTTCAGACGTACACTAGCAGCAAGAGACCCCAGTCTCATAACAGCAGATTGATTATCAGTCACATTTACAGCATGGACATGTTGGTTCAGGTGAAGTGCTTCAATAGCGCAGCTTGGTTCGATACTCTTATCTCTATGAATCGCACCTTTAATCGGTCCGACTTCTCCTGTTATAACAAACTCGCCTTTATCAAATAGGGTTGTCAGTTTCATTATTAGGACTCCTTGAAAATTTATTTAAATGTTTTTTATCAGCTAATCTTGATTGCTGACAGTGATTTTACCTGCTATAGAACAAAAGGTAGCTTCAGTCGGGCTAACCTTAAGACTCCTTGGGCGACTCCATTTTGAATTATTTTTAGCAGGTTGATAGGGGTCAAGAAGATCAAGGCGCCCCAGTTTCTTAAGTCTTTCATAAATCAGTATCCAACCGCAGGGTCGCTCTGTATCCACTTCACAGTGTCCGTCTTCAGCGCCGCCACAGGGCCCGTTCAACAATTGTTTGGCACAAAGAGTCATTGGACACAGTCCACCGGTGAATTCAATAATACACTCACCGCATAGAGAACAATACTCTTCGATATCTGTATTTGAAACAGTTTCTCCACCAAAAATTGTGTCACAACCGGGATGAACCATACCACCATCTGTTGCATCAATCACCGTATGAACACCTTGCCCACACCCAAGGATGAGAAAAGAATCTGTCTTTTTCATTTCATCAGCGTGATCTTCCATAAGTACCTTACGGGTGTGGTCCAGTTTACATAAAGACATACCCTGGGGACCTGGCACAGTATAACCTGAAACTTCGACACCCCTGTCTGACAGGCGTTTTGCCATCATTTTGGTTTCATCTTCACCACCTGAATAACATTTCCAGGCACAATTATTACACCCGACAACAAAAACTTTTTCGCCAGGTTGAATATGCTTAACTATTTCACCTATCGGTTTTTGAATGGTTGCATGCACGTTGTTCCCTCCTTAATTAAAAAAAACAGGTTTATATTTAATATTTGCATCGTCAAATTCCTGAAATAGCAATTTTAAACGATCATTAGCTGTACTAATTGCAACAGATTTTTCCTCAGCTTCTTTATCAGTCTGAAAACATGCAAGACATCTTTGGAACTTACTGTCTCTCCCCAGGGTTTTGATATTAAAATCAGCCATGAAAAAGGTCTGTTCGGTCTTCTGATTTGCAAAATGTTCAACAGCCGGAATTATTTCAAGATCAATTCCAACATCAACTTGATTACCTTCTTTTGCAATGTTGATGTAATCATGGATGGTAAGTATTCCACCTGTTACTTTATCTTTTTCCGGCTCAATTGTGTCATATTTGACAAGCATTTCTTCAAGGCTGAAAAATTTTTCCTCAAGCTCAATCCCTGCATCCAGCAATTTTTTATAATCTCTTTTCAAATACCGGTTGGCAATCATAACTGCCTGGGATACGTGTGGACAAAGATTATTGGGGCATCCTCTGGCATAACATTTTCTAAAAGTGAATGACTTGCTGTTAAGAGTTCCAGAATACTTGCAAAGAAAAATATATGCCTGAAATTCATAGCTTTTATGGACAAAATTTACAGGAACAATATCAAAGGACAAGCGAATGTCCATGTCGTATCCAAGCTTTTTCAAATTAACCAGATCGGTAATTCGGTTTGGTTGATCTATAATGGCATTATCATCCATCTTTCACCTCTTTAAATTTATGATTGACAACCGGTTACAATAAAAAAAGACTGGTCAGGCTAATAAACAAATACAGTATCTGCTTCAATAGCCATAATATTTACCTGACCGGCAGCTGTAATCTTTGAACCTTCAGGCAGCTCTGATTCATCAATGTTTCGCTGTTTGATACAGGGTGCACATACATGAAGCTCTCCACCAAGCTCAAGAAAATCCTTAAACAATTTATTTATGTCGGGAAAACCACCGCCTGGCAACATATTGACCCTGTAGCTTTCTTTGGCAAGATAAACCCCATTGCCCTGGAGGACAACTACTGCCTTAATATCCATTGCAAGGGCAGCATTGGCCATTACAAACGCAATACAAGCTTTTTCAGGATTATCTCCGGCATGGGTTGCAAAATACATGATTGTTTCAATTTTTTCAGTGTTTTCTGTCATTTTATTCTCCTCTAATTCAATTACATTTATTGTTTTATAAATTTGCTTGCATGACTAAATATGCCTAGCAAGTAAAGTGCTTAAGTCCTCGACATTAGCACCTGATTTTTTTAGATGGCCAAGGCAAATGGGGCAATAGGCAATTATCGGGCTTCCGGGTTCTTTAAGTTCTTCAACTCTTTTTTTCATGATTTCATTAGATAGGTTAGGAGAGAGAGATTCGGCAGGTCCGCCGCAACAGCTTGTAAATTCGCCCTGGTTTCTAATTTCTGATGTAGTTATACCCATATTAGAAAGTACTTTTCTTGGTATGTCTGATACTTTAAGATATCTTCCAAAAAAACACGGATCATGCATAGTGACTTCAAGCCCGCATTCTTTTGGTTCAAGATCAAGAAGCTCAAAATAT
>JAGLLQ010000205.1 GCA_023140455.1 Desulfobacteraceae bacterium
ATACTCTTCTTGTTAACCAACGCAAAGTTAAAAATAAAGAGACTGATTTATTAAAAATTGAATATCATATTATTAATTATACAATAACAGGCAGGAACAGAGGGCTCTATTTAATTAAAGGAGAAAATGACAATGAATAACCACCATGTTTCAGAGAGAAAAAGCTGCAACAGTGTAATTGATATAAATAGTATAAATAATAGTGATAGATATTGTAATGCCGAGGCAGCAATAAATTATCAATCAGGTTTTCGCAAGAACCATTTTCGTGACTGGCTGGAAAAAATTGCAGTTATGCGGGCATTGGAGTGTATTCCAAAAAAATCAAACGTACTTGATTTTCCATGTGGCACTGGAAGATTGACAACCATGCTCCTTGAAGATGGTTTTAATCTTACCTCTGCTGATAGAAGTATGGAAATGTTAGAAGCCGCTCAAAAGAATTATGAACAACTTAAGCCTGAGTTAATAGTTAACTTCCCTCAAGTAAAATTTTTTCAGCAGGATCTTGTTGCAGGTACAACATTTATGGATATGCAATTTGATGCAGTTGTATGTCACAGGTTGTTTCATCATTTAGTTGAGTCAGAAACAAGGATTAAGGCAATCAAAGAATTGAAAAGAATAACAAAAAAATTTATTATTTTTTCTTTTTTCAACTCGCATTGTTATAGCGCAGTCGTAAAATCAGTAAAAAATCATATGACTCACCTGCATCCAACCGACAGAGTGCCTGTTAGTAAACAAACTATTATCAATGAACTTGAAACTCAGGGAATAAAGGTTTTGAAAACAGTATCAAGGTTATGGGGAGTATCTCCTCTGTGCATAGTGATTGCTCAAATTTAGCACGTCTTAATCATTTTTTTATTGGAGAAGAGCAGATGTTAAATAAATGGAATATTGGGCTTTTTAATACAATTAATAATTTTGCCGGTAATAATGAAGTAATTGATCTATTTGCCATATTTGCAGCAAAATATTTACCTCTGATATTTATTCTGTGGTTGTTGGTTTTATGGTTCAAAAAAGACAGAACTTATAAAAATATTGTCTTATTAACAGTATATTCAACTACTGTCGGCATATTGTTGAATTTAATAATTGCAAGTTTCTATTTCCACCCGCGGCCTTTTATGATAGAATTTGGGACATCATTAATTTTCCATGCTCCTGAAACATCATTCCCATCAGACCATGCAACTTTTCTGTTATCCATTGCTTTTCTGTTATCCTGTTTTGCTGAAACAAGGGAATCAGGCTTGATATTACTGGTACCTGCAATTATGGGTGGGGTTTCAAGGGTTTATTGCGGGGTTCACTTCCCCTTAGATATTATTGGTTCAATAATCGTATCAATACTTGCAACATCTATAATGTTTTTATTAAAAATGAAGATGCAAAAAATTAGTAATTCAATAATAAATATTTATAATAGTATGTTCAGGCTGCACTTTTTTAAGAGGTGATATTTTGGAGATGCCCGGGAAAAGTGATAATTACCTCTGTCCATATGCCTGGTTTACTTTTGAATTGTATACTTCCATTGTGAAGATCAATAATTCTCTTGACAATGGCAAGCCCCAAACCATATCCGCCATGTTGAATTGATCTGGATTTTTCCGCCCGATAAAATTGATCAAACACTTTGTTGATCTCAAGTTCAGTAACGCCCTGACCTGTATTACCTATTTTTATTGTCAGATCATTTTTTGATTGGCTGCCTGATTGAATAGTGGTTACTTCAACTCTGCCGTTATCAACATTATACTTTATGGCATTGTCTAAAAGATTTGAAAAAGCACGTGTTAATTTTTCTGAATCCCCATGAATAATTTGCGTATCTGGAAGCTGGATATCTATTCGGATATTTTGAGCATCAGCAATAACATGATAATCATGTGCAAGAGATGACAATAATTCTGCCAAATCAATGGGTTTTGGATCAATACCAGTCAATGTTTCCAGGGCTGAGAGGTTTAAAAGATCCTTTACCAGCCTTTCCATGCGTAATACTTGATTATTTAGCATGAACAAAGTTTCTGTTGTAGATGTTGGAAGCTTCTCTGTGTCAACAGAACAAATCTCATCAATAGTCAACCGCATGGTGGTCAATGGTGTTTTTAACTCATGGGAGGTATCAAACAAAAAATTTCTCTGTTTAATAAAAGAACCCTGCAGTCGATCAAGCATTTTATTAATCGTCCTTGCAAGTTCATTAAATTCATCTTTCTCAGACCCTGTTGGGATTCTCTTGTTAAGATTTTTTTCACTGATATTCTGAGTTAATTCTTTCATCTCACCAATTGGTTTTAGAATTTTTCCAGCTATAAATCTGCTTATTAAAAATAAAACAATGCCTGATAAAAAAAAGCCTAAAACAAGACCACCGAATAATTCCCGTGTTTCACGACTCAGTGTCCTCATGGATCGGGCAATCTGTACAATAAATGTTTTTCCACCCTCATCAATCGAAAAAGTTCTAACCCGGAATGAAACTTTTTGACTTTTGTCCTGATGCAGTTTGAAAATTTTACGAGAGACTTTGACAGTTTCAACTGCTCTTGTGCCAAGTCCAATTGAGTGAAGTTTTATTAATTTTGCCATTCTTGACTGAAATAATATTTTATTACTGCCCTGCTCAGTAATTTTAAGCCAGTAAAGATAACCTGGTATGAAATCAGAATCAAATGTCTCTATGTTTAATTTGTTATGTTGCTTTACAAACATTCTGGTCATACTATATGCTTCATCCTTAATAGCTCTGTCTAAAACATCATACGACTGTACCATCAATTCTATGAATACAACAACAGAGAACAACAAACTTGTAATTAAACCTGCCCCGATAATAAGCAGAGAGATTCTTTTTTTAACAGTCATTTTTCAGGGTTCCTGATAATATATCCAACACCGCGAACGGTCTTGACAATTTTGTCTTTGCCTGTGTCATCAATTTTATGGCGGAGATTTTTAATATGAACATCCATAAAATTTGACATATTAAATGGATCAAAGTCATCTCCCCATACGTGTTCTGCAAGACTGAAACGTGATATGACTCTGTCTTTATTATAAAGAAGAAACTCAAGTATGGAAAACTCTCTTGGAGTAAGATTGATTATTGTCTGTCCCCTTGTAACTTCTCTATTGATAGTATCAAGACAAAGATCAAGGACCTGTAACGTAGAAACAGATTGACTTCCATGTCGCCTGAACAGAGCACGGATACGTGCCAGTAACTCCTCAAAAGAAAAAGGCTTTGCAAGGTAGTCATCTGCACCAAGGTCAAGCCCCTTGATTCTATCTTTCACATCACCTTTTGCTGTAAGCATGAGAACAGGTGTATCTATATCAGCCTCACGAGCCTGTTTAAGAAGAGTTAATCCGTCCATTTTAGGCATCATGATATCAAGGATAATCAAGTCAAAAGGTGTCTCGAACAATTTATCCAGAGCTTCTTCACCATCCACTGCAGTTTCAATTATATATCGTTGTTTCTCTAAACTTTTTTTTAGTTGTTCTAATAATGAGTGTTCATCATCGACAATCAAAATTTTCATATATT
This sequence comes from Desulfobacteraceae bacterium, assembly GCA_023140455.1. The sequence goes on from JAGLLQ010000205.1 coordinate 3,569, forward strand.
TATCCTGATATATTATCCTGTCCGTGTAATTAACCAGACTCCTATACAAATAACAATAATACCAGCCCACCGGCTAATGTACACTGGTTCATTGAAAAAATACCAGGCCGCAACAGTGGTTACGATATAGCCTATGGAAAGCAAAGGATAGGCAAAACTCACATCTACTCTTGAAAGAACCAATAACCATACTGCCACACTTATGACATAACATCCAAGTCCTGCAAGAATGTATGGATTAACAGCGACAGTTGTAAAAACACGCCCAAAATTTGTAAGTTTAAATCCAAAATAACCAATATTGCGCATTCCCTGTTTAAGAGCTAATTGAGCAGCAGCGTTAAGCATTACACCAAAAATTATAAGTGGCAGGTATTTAGTCATTTGTTATTCCTTATCATAATTGTCAGTTACTGTCATAATGTAAAAAATTAATTAGTATTTATAAAAAACATATCCTTCAGGTCCGCTATCGTCTTGAAAAACAGGTTTCGGAAGCTTACTTTTCCATCTGTTTATCTTTTTAGCTTTACCAATAAGTATAATTTTGCCTTGATTCTTTTTTATTAAATCAACTGCCTCCTTAATATCTATTTTCCTTGATTTTGAATCCTTATATGTAAATCCGTAATGAAGTTCTCCGGCTCGCCCCAGTACATAAATATCATTTCGTTTAAAAAAAAAGCAGGCCGCCCCTGCCGTTTGGTTATCTGAAATTATCAATGTGTCTTGAGCAATATTCTGGCTATAATTTGAAAGCAATATACCTGGTGCTTTCTTCTCAATTGCAAGATCAGGCATAAGAAAATTAAGGCATAAAAATAATAGAATTGGAGAGAACCCATATAAAAATATCTTTTGTACCCTTTCGTGGTTCTGGAAAGACCAATAACAGGAAAGAAAAATTAAGAAAAATGAGTTCACTATCATTACAGTTTTCCAGAGCTGATGATATGGGTGAATACCATTAAAGCCAAATATTTGAACCCATAAAAATATGACAAGTAGAAAACAGAAAAGCAGGCAATTCCCAACTAT
>JAGLLQ010000206.1 GCA_023140455.1 Desulfobacteraceae bacterium
TTATAATTAAGCTTTAACAAATATGCCGGCAATTGCATTAGAATAACTATTGCCGGCATATTTTTTTAAATCTGGTTATTATTATCACTCCCCTGCCTGCAAAAGACGATAAAGAGTACGCCGTGCAAGAATATCACCGCTGATAACACCAACTACTTTATCCTCTTCAACAACCGGCATTGCAGAAATTTCAAATCGTTCAAGCCTCCTTATACAATTTATTATTGTACAACCAGGCTCAATTGTAACAACATCAGCAGTCATAACAGTTGTTAAAGGATTGTTATAATCAGTACCAAGTGCAGCAGCTTTAGTTATATCCCATTCAGTAACAATTCCTATGAGCCTGTCTTTTTGGGAAACCACTGTAACAATAGGGCTGTCTGAATCAACAAGAAGCTTTGCAGCATCTTTTAAGCTCTGGTTCACATCAATCTTTGACGGTTTCTCCATTATATCTGCCACTTTTCGAGATTTTTCTTTTATTGCGATTCGCTTAATACTTATCTTTTCAGATATTTCACATGGCAGACTGTCATGATCTTCACATAACCCATCCACAAGTTCTTCCATGTTCTGACGAATAACTTTTTCAAGTTTTTCAACCGCGGCTTTACGTCGTTTTTCTGCCAGGACACTGAATTCATCACTGTTTTTATCAAGCCATTTTTGTATCTCATCTGTTTTACCAAAATGCTTTTCAGGAATCCACAAATGCTGAGGTGTTGGAATAATACGCTCATGGGCTGCATAAATCACTCCACCTGAGTTGACCAGATAATCAGTTGCTATCAAAGTTCCATTATCACGATAAACTGCTCTTTCCATACGCCTTCGTTCAGCTTTTCGCATGGGGTCAGGAGAGTAAGAATTTGCACCTTCAACAATAATTCTCCATTTTCCCATCCTATCAACGGTCATGGAGGGATTTGTGCTTTCATCCACATCAAGATAATTAAACACAGGTGATGCCGGAACCAGACAAAAAGCTGATTCCATTAATAAATTATTATATGAATTTGAAAAAATTATCCTGTCTGCATCTTTGTTGGCAGAATGAAGGATGGTGTCATGGAAATAATCTTCTGTGACATGCCCCTTTTCTTTCCAAAGCTTAAAAAGCTCCTCCCATGGTAATGAGTTCGAAGAATAAAGATATCCCCTGTCATCACTTATGCCTTTAATAATAGGTCTGTTATCAGGATCATACTCATCAAAAATACGGGCAACATGGGCACCTACAGCTCCAAAACCCTGAATTAAAACATCCATTTTATTCTTATCAGGCACTTCAATATCTCTGAACTGAGGCAATTGCTTTAATTTTGGAAGATATTCAAGAAGAGCATGGGCCGCAACGACAACGCCATTAGCTGCACCGCCAAGTTCATCAATCCTGTTACCACCCATGTCAACAGGCTTTGAAACACTGTTATCAAGGCCATTTTCTATGGCAATGGTTTTCATATCTGCATCATTGGTTCCAACATCCGGACCCGGGATATATATATCTGTATATCGGCCTAAAAGCCGCCCAAAACCTTTAATCACTTCAAGGCGTTCATTAGGTGGCAAATCGCTTTTTGATACAATCCCTGATTTCCCACCGCCAAAAGGCAAATCAGCAGCTGCATTCTTTAAAGTCATTCCTCTTGCAAGGTTATGGATAACAGATGGGCTTATATCAGGAAGCATCCGTATTCCGCCCATGGACGGCTGTCCCATGGCAAGATTATCCACCACAAGATAACCTCCAATTTCCAAAGGACTCATTTCATCCCACATACATGCAACAAGTCTTGGACCCAGCTTATCAACCTTGACACCAAGGTGTAAAAGACTGTCTACATCAAGGGGTCCGAATTCAATAAACGCCCTGCCCTTGTCCTTTATCAAACGATTCTCCCAGATGTTTTCGGGCAAAACATCTTTTAAAAAATCATGCATATTTTTTGGAATCATTTTTTTATCCTTTCTTAAAGTCTAACCCAATACTATAATTGGGTAATCTAATGTAAATTCTGCGCAGCTATGACATCTATATTTGCCTTAAGCAGTGCTTTTGCAGTCAGGTTCATTGAATCATGCTTATCTAAATAATTTGTTTCATGATAAGACATAAATTCAGCATCCATGATCTCTTTTTTACTCATAAAATATTCAAGAATATCTGATGGATGTTCCCGGCGCTCTTCCACTGCAGTTTCCCCGCCTTCATGCTTTGCTGATATATTTGGCACTTCTTTTGCCAATTTTACAAGTTCATCTCTACGATTATAAGGTTGTATAACAATTGATTTATATGTTTCTGTAATATGATGCTCAAATCGTACCTTATCTTCAAGCCCTAAATCTGATCGAAGTTTATTTGCCTGTATGATGGTATCGTTATTAACTGAATTTGAAAGATTAAAGCCAACAAGGGGAGTAGAATTGTCCGTTCTTGCAAAAAGCCTTGCAGTCATAAGTGTCCAGAAAATAAAATAAGGATTATCATTACCTACAAACACTGAAATTTTAAACTCTATATCAAT
>JAGLLQ010000207.1 GCA_023140455.1 Desulfobacteraceae bacterium
TGATCAGGCTATTTAGTTAAACACGAACACAGGTAAATAAAAACTTGCTTATTATACTTTCCCTGCATCACATCTTTTCTAATTATTTGTAGTGCATCGTAAGAATTCAGAGCTTTTCGAAATTTTTTCTCTCGATATTTCAAGGGTTCATAACTGTCTATCAACCCGATAACCTGAGCCTCAAATGAAATATTTTTAATCCCATTAGGATAACCACTGCCATCCAAACACTCATGGTGCTCAAGAGCTGTTGCTGCAACATGCTTATCAAAAGTCGGATATAATTGCATATCCCTATATCCTATGGTTGTATGGTTTTTATAAATCTTATATTCTTTATCTGTTAACTTTTCATCTGTTTCAATTATCCCTTTTTTAATTTTTGTTGTTCCTATATCATGCAGAAGAGCACAAAGGCACAAATTTTTAATCTGATCATCAGGATAATTTTTATAAAAGCAATATTGAACAGTGAGTGCTAAAACGTTTACTAAATGTTCTATAATTTTCGGGCTGTTACTGCTCATTGAAGCTAAAGCATCTATCATGTCTGAATTTTTTTTTGCACCGTAGAATAATATTTCTATTGTTTCCGGCAAAGATAATAAACTTGTTTCTAAAGGTCCCTCCAGAGCCTCTTCTACCACATTGCAGAGAGCTTGTTTGATTACTTTAATACCTTTTGATGAGACAGCCTTTGCTAATTTAATATTTAAAACAGAAAGCAACGTTTTAACGACTGATGCCTCATCTTTTTTGTGAATGAAAAACTGTTGCTGCTCATCCTTAAAAAGCTTTGAACCATCAAGTTTTTCTTTCTGTTTTTTATACAAAACCGGTTCACCGCTTTCTGAAATATAATATAAAGCGAAATTATTATAAAATGCGATATGAGATTTTTTTATTGGAATTAAGTCTGATGTTTTTTTTTCCATTACAACCGTCTTATTATATTTATTATAACTTTAGTTAAGTGAGAAAGAATGTATCGTATGGAGCTATAAAAGGCAAGAGAGATCAAGTTATGCCGGATTAATCAAAATTACCTCTCACAACTGTTACATTTTATCTTTTAATGACAATACCTCTTCTTTACTTAAACAAATATCCAACACAACATAACTATCTGCTACCCCGGTAAAATAATTAGCATTTGGTGCATCGCGCCCTATATACATAGTATTATGACCTGAATCTATTGTGCCTCCGACTGCACTGCCGCTTAGTAAGTCAAACTCTTTTAAAGTTTGAGTTTCCTCCACCCAGACATAAGCACGCATTGTAGTAGAAGTCTCCCATACTCCAACTATAAACAACCATCCTTTATCAGTACAGGCAGTATTAATACGATTATCTCCAGCATCAGTATTAACAATCCAGCTGATTCCTTTTGGTCCGTGACGCACATTTGGCCAGAGCAGAACCTGACCATGGCCGCTTCCTCCGGAAGAAAAAAACCTGCCATCGTTGTAATCGTCATTAGTTCCACCTGTACCATTCTCTAAATACACCCACCCTGCAATGGTAATTGCATCAAGCCCGTTAATCGGGTATTCAGGCAGTTCTATATAAGTCTCTTTTTGAGTCCTGTTATCATCACCAAAATCCATTGCCCAGCCACCAGTTCCTTCACACCCAAAGCGATCCGGAACAAATACTTTTCTTCCATGAATGATACCGTTATAATCACTGTCAGCAGAATCTTGGGCAACATACTCACCGCCTGCATTTTTATACCATCCATTAAAATCATTAAAGCCTACGACATTTGCACATGTATTATCTGCCATAAAATAACATGGCACACCTGTATAGATATCTCGTATTTCACAATGAGTTAATGCTTTATTATAAATAGCAGGTTGTCGAATCAGGCCGTCAAATCTATGGAACACAGAGTTGGGATCACCTCCTACAGCAAGCGGCGCATTATTATCAGGGATAAAATCATTCAAATCCGTTCCTATTGCTGCAAGCTGCCCGTCAACATATATATATTTATCTGTTGTGTTTGAAGCTTCGTCATATTCAGCTACAGCTACAACATGCCGCCATTCGTTTTCCGGTATTATATTGGGAGTATCCAGGCTTACAGGTGATAATGACCTTGCATAAAATCTTAATACTCCTGTCTGATTGCCATCAGCAAGGGAAAGTGCCCATCCGGCGGGATCCTGGATTGTTGGAATATAGTATTCATCTTTAACAAATATCCTGTTGCCTTTTGTATGATTATCATGGGAATAAATCCTTGCAGACAGAGTAAAGTTATAACCAAGATAATTATCAAGCTGATTTTCTAGCAGTACATAACCTCCACCGGCACTTCTGTTAAAATATAAACTGCTGTTGCTTTCTGACACACTACCATGGACAGAGCCTGAAAACCTTCCGCCACTTCCAAAATCAATCTTACCATCAACAATACTATCAAATTCACTTCCTGCCATTGGAATCGGCGGCGGTTCCCGCCCAATGCGATCTGTCCCGTAATCATCATTTACAGTTAATAAAGAAAGTGACATTTCACCATTTGCAGTTTTTATAAAATCTGTTCCAAGTATGTATTGTTCTCCCCATGGGTCTGTTTTATAAGCCTGTCCAAGACCATAATCATCATAAAAACTCGCTGGAACGCTTGTCCCTGCCGGATGAGTTATTGCAAAAATCCAAAGTTTTTTTCTTATAACCTTCATCTCTTCAAGGGCTATTTGTCTTGCTTCTTTCATTACATTTATCGGAACAAGGATATCATCTCCCCCTGACAGATACGAATTAGCAGAATTGTCGGGAATTGTGCAATCGCGAATCTGATTTGAACCATAACTGATTATTACACCGGCAGCTTGCACGCCATCCACTGTAATGCCGTCAATATCTGTAAAATCATTTTCATCTGTCCCTCTTTCAACCAGATGATATTCTAAAAACTTTCCAAATTTATCTACTTGATATTTTTGATCAAGACCAAGTGTAATTGGAACTCTTCCATATCTTATATAATTTGAGCCCGGAACCTGAATATCACTTGATGAACTTTCTTCGCTATTAGAAAGAAAAAGATCATGATTGCTTTTATAATAGTCCTTAGAGCTCTGAATAATTGCTTTCATTCTATTTAAGGTATTTCTTTTATCTGAAATCTGCTTCATCTTCACAGTCATTCGTGAGCCACCAATGACCAGGATAATTGTTGAAACAAAAACTACAACAATTATTATCAAAGAAAAACCTTTATTGTTTTGAATTATATTAACACAATTCATCTCTTGCCTTTTCGCATATTTAAAACTGAATCTATATATATACATACTACCATTATTATTTCGCACACCTCAACATTTATTTAGAATTTTCTTGACTAATATTTCGTAAACAAATACAATATTTGCATTATATAAAATTCGTCGAGCAAATATTTTCAAAACAAGGAGGTTATACAGATGGCAATAAACATCTATAAATCAGGTAAAGTACAGCAGGATGCTGGTTTTACACTCATTGAAATTCTATTAGTTGTAACAATTATAGGTATTATGCTTGCAGTAATTGTTCCCCGGGCACATCGTGCAACAATTGATGCAAAATACAACCTGATTCGTCAAAGCGCTACTGAGGTTGCATCCTATGCCCTTGAATGGGCTGAAAAAGGCATTCAATCACAAAATTCCCAAGTTTCCACAGCTACGATTCAAAATTATCTTGCATCTTTAGCTGCTGCTGGTTTTGGTGATGGGAATGGTGATTATGATGGTGTTGATGAAAACCATGGCGAATGGATTGCCGGCGGCTCAGGAACAGGCGATAATGAAAGCAATTGGAATATGCAGATAGGTCAGGTAAAGGGTGTTCGTCACAGATCAAATACTGCTACAACTACTAATGATGACCCTCCTGTTGCTGTGGAAGCTCTTATGCCCAGCTCTGACATCCCTATAAATCCATTTAACGGAGTTAGTTTTTTTGCTACGCCAAATGATCCTGTAACTGCCGGGAACGCTGTGACCGGTGCTCTTGCATGCGTAGGATTCAGACAATCCAATGGATTTGTGGTTTTCTCTCTTTGTTTCCAGGGAACAGACAGTAATGGGAACGCAAATGACCCGACAGGGAGTGCAGGAATCTTCTATGCTGGACAAGGTGCCGGCGATTCTGTAATAGCATTGCGCAACGGGGTTGTTATTGCTGAAGAAAGATAGATCTACTCTAAAGTATTAATATAAATACCACTTCTCAGACCCTGCATTCTATCAACATTGTTTGATGCAGGGTCTGAATACTTATCCTGGCCTGCATAAAAAGTATTTACTCCTGCAATATTTGAAGAATCTGTCCCCTGAAAAATCAATGCATAATAATCAGCTGTTCCATCCGGCATACTTGCGCCAGCCATAGCGCCTGTTATTGCATTACCGGATAAAGCCGGGTTATTTGCACTCTGGAATATTGAAAGCCCTGAAAACGGATTTAACAATATTTTGTTTTGCGGCATTATATCCATTACACTTGTATTGGGAGGGCTGCTCACTCCTGCCCCTCCCCTGTTTGGTATGTTTTCAAAAGGCGATTGCCAATTGCTGTTATTACTTGTATCAGAAATCCAATCAAATGCTCCGCCTGTTTCTGCCAATGTCTGCATATAATGATTCAATTCAGAAGTTGCTACAGGTGGTTGAGTCTCAAGCTCTCTTGCTGCCCATTCATTTGCCCAGGAAGCAAGTTCTGTCCCGGTCTGCCGAAGTAACTCATACTTAGTTTCAACTCTGGCACGAAATGCTCTTGGTAAAATTACAGCAATAACTGCTCCAATTATCGTAACAACTAAAAGGATCTCAATTAATGAAAACCCGTTCTCTTTGATTAGTCTCTTTATCATCTGATTTTCTCCTTATTGCCCGGCACTTGTCGAAATAGTAGATACCATGTTGTATAATGGTAAAAGTACTGCCATTACAAGAGCTAACGCCAATCCTGCCATTATAAAAATCAAAACAGGCTCCAACATGGCAATGGCAGCGTCAATACGTCGTTCCAGTTCTTCATTGTATACGTCTGCCAGGTAATCCATCTGTTCTGACAAGGTGCCTGAAGTTTCACCAACAGAAATCATCCTGATTACAGTATTTGGAACAAAATCTATTTGTTTTAACGAACGCGAAAACTGTTCACCTTCAATCACTTTTTGTCTTGCTTCAGCCATTTTTTCCTGCACTACAAGATTATTTGTTGAGGCATTTGCAAGCTCCAGCCCTCTAAGGATATCAACACCTGCATTCAACAAAAGAGCAAGGTACCTTAAAAAAAAAGTCATTCTCAATTGGATCATCAAACGTTTAAGTATTGGAATTTTTATTTCTGCCCAGTCAAACCAGTATCGGCTAGGTTTATGTCTCCGCAAAGCAATAATTAAAGCTATAAACAATATTACCCCCATTGTTATTAAAAACCAATGATCCTTTAAACCCATAGAAATTGCCATGACAATTTTTGTAATTAATGGTAGTTCCACTCCTAAATCATAGAGAAGTTCAAAAAGTGGCGGGAATACCAGTGCAAGAAAAACAAACGCTGCCAAAACAAGTGCAACCATTACAAAAGCTGGATAAAGCATTGCTTTTCTGGAACTCTTAATCAGATCATCGATTCTCTTATAATGTTTTGCACAATTAAAAAAAATATCACTTAACCTACCTGTTTCTTCGCCAATCTTAACAAGACTCACATATAACTCAGGAAAATCGCTCACACGCTTTCCAAGAGCTGCGTTTAATGAATCACCTCCCTGAATACTTTCAGTCACCTCTCCTAACATTTTTTGGATGTATTTATTATCAGCATCTTCCCTTAACTCTTCTAAAGCTGTTATTAAAGGAACGCCTGCGTTGAGCATAATACCAATATTATTACTGAATTCAATAAGCTGCTTTCGTGAAAGCCCTCCGGGCTGGCTAGTCTGCAATGCTTCAAGCAGAGCATATTTTTGACCTTCATTTATTTCAAGAAGATAGAGGTTATCCTGTCTCAATTTTTCTCTCAAATCATCATCATTATAAGCAAAAATAGTCCCTGATTTTATTTTGCCTTTTTCATCTGATGCCTTATAAGAATATTGAGGCATAAAAATTTTCCTTTATTGTATCTATTATATTGTAACTCTTGCAAGTTCCTTTAATGAAAGGCTGCCATCTAAAACTCTTCTCAACCCGGCTTCACGGAGAGTTTCCATTCCCTTTGCCTGAGCTATCTTCTGAAGCTGCGCTGAAGCAATTTTCTCAGTTATTCCCTGACTTATTGCAGATTTAATCTCCATTATTTCAAAGATACCGACTCTTCCAATGTATCCGGTATCATTACAAAGCTTACATTTCCCTGCTTTAAATATTTTTTCCCCTGCTCCTGACCAATTTTTCAAACCAAAATATTCAAGTTCTGATTCATCTGGCACATATTCTTTTTTACACTCTTTGCATAATTTTCTAACAAGGCGTTGCGCAATAATTGCCCTTACTGTGGCACTTATAAAATAATTTTCCACTCCAAGATCAAGAAGTCTTGCAATAGTTGCTACAGCATTATTTGTATGAATTGTAGAAAAAACAAGATGTCCTGTCATTGCTGCCTGGAATGCTGTTCTTGCAGTCTTTAAATCACGTATCTCACCAACTAAAATCACATCAGGGTCCTGTCTTAAAAAATGCTTGATTGCCCGTTCAAATGTAAATCCAGCTGTCTCATTTATTTGTGCCTGCTTAACCATATGCAATTCATATTCAACAGGATCCTCAATTGTTAAAACATTTTTTTCAAAAGTATTAATTTCTTTTAATATTGAATAAAGCGTTGTTGTTTTCCCTGATCCTGTTGGTCCTGCAACCAGAACAATTCCATGGGGAAGATTGGACAGTCTTTCTACTATTTTTTTCTTTTCCCCGGAGAAACCTAAGTGTTCAAGTTCCAAAGCTACATTCCCTTTATCCAACAATCTTAAAACAATATTTTCTCCATTTGTACTTGGAGATGTTGAAACACGAATATCAACCTCTCTGTCCATGAATTCAAAATTCATCCCGCCTTCCTGGGGAAGGCGTTGTTCAGCAATATCCATATTTCCTACTATTTTTACTCTTGTGACAATAGAAGAGTGCAGTCCTTTTGGTAAAATATTGGCGTTCTGAAGGATACCATCAACTCTGTAGCTGATGCGTACAGCTTTTTCTTCAGGAGAAATATGAATATCAGTTGCTGACCTTCTGAGGCCTTCGGCAATAAACAGATCAACCAGCCTTACAATTGGCGGATTTACTTCACCATCTGCCGCAAGGCTGCCTGTCATTGCAGCTGATACATTTTTCTCGACTTCATCATCAAAGCTTTCACCAATATCATAATAAAGATTGATTGCATTCAGTATTTCTTCCTTGTCTGATGCAAAAGTCTCAACTTCAAATCCGGTAATTTTTGTTATTGTATCTATTGCTCTGATATCATTTGGATTATCCATTGCAACATACAAAACATCACCTACAATAGAGAATGGTATCAAAAATGAATCCCTGGCAATTTTGCTGTCAATAATTTTCACAGCAGCAGGGTCAATCTGCATACTTTTCAAATCAACAAAAGACAAATCTGAACTTTTGGCAACGGCTTTAGAAAGATCTTTTCTTGAAGCAAACCCTAACCGTACAACAATTTCACCTAAAAGCTCTTTAGTTCTTTTCTGCTCTTTTAAGGCAAGATCCAATTGCTGTTGAGTTAAAATTCTCTGTTTAATTAATGCATCACCAAGACGTGCCATAATTCAGACCTTTATGCTATACTTTAAGTTATGTTTAATCCATGCCTGGTTTATCCAGCACTACATTAAGGAGAACAGGATTATTACCCGGATACTGAAGAATTGTATCGCCAAGTTCATTATTAATACATACTGATTTATATTCAAAAGTATTTTTAGGATCAAGAAAACTTATCCATATATCGTTTGCCTCATTTAAAGGCTCAAATGTAAAGTAATACTGCCCTTCAACGTCAGTATCAGTCATATGGTTAACTTTTAAAATTTTTGTATTAACATCTATCTTTTTTTTATCTTTTACCACAAAATTTCTTTGGATAAGATAAACCTGACAATTCTTGACTGGCAAGCCTTTGTAGTCTAAAACCTGTCCTGAAATATCATATTTTTTTTGATGAATGACATTCCATTTATATTGCACGCGGCTGTCAGAAGAAGCACAGCTCCAAAAGGTCGATACAAAAAAAAGAATGATTATCAATTTTGAATAATTATAGTATCGCTCCATAAATAACCCCTTTAACAATTGTTATTAGTGATATGGTTAATATTATATTCTCTATGCATTTGCCGCTATAATGGCTTGAATCAATTTTATTCTATTTATAATTATATTTCTTAATTTATTAGATTGACTTACTTTTGTTGTTTGTAAGCACTTCTTATAATTATCAATTGCTTTTAAATATTCTTCTCTTTTTTCATAAATAGATGAACATGCAAGAAGCGATTTATAATTATCAGGGTCTATTTTAACAATCTTTGCATACAGCTCTACTGCTTTGTCAAATTGATCAGTTGTTTGATACAGCACTGCAAGATTATAAAGAGAGATTATATTATTTTGATCTTTTTCAACTGCCTCTAATAAAAATTTTTCCGCCTTTTTATAATTTTTCTGCTTTAAATATGCAATTCCAAGATTTACAGATGCTTTAATATTGTCCGGGTCTAATTCATACAAGTCTTCAAGCAAATCAACAGCTTTATTATAAGCTTCCATATTAACGTATATTGTAGAAAGATTAATAAGTGATTTTTCATAATCAGATTTTATATTTAACGATTTTTTATAATATTCTTCAGCTTTTGAATAATCTTTATTTTGCTGAGCATTCAACCCTAAGTTAAAATAAAGCTTATAACCTGCTTTGTTCTGCTTTTTCTGAAATCCAGTATCTTCTTGATCATTTACAATCTTTTCTTCTGCTTCAACGCTATTGATTTTGTCAACATTGCCAATATTAATAGTAAGCTGATCAACTTTAATACTTTTTTGTGCCTCCTGGGTTTTTGGATCCTGCGTTTTTAAATCTTGGATATCAACCTGAAGGCTTTGTAACTTTGTTTCTTGTTTTGATTTCGGCTTTATTGATTCCTGTTTTATTACAGGTTTTCGCACTGGAATCAGTTCTTTTTTTATTTCTTTTGCTGGAGGGGAAGGCTTTAAAAATAAACCTGTAACTGAAACGACTAAAAGCAATGTTACTCCCAGAAGAACAATTTTTTTTACTTTCTTTTTTTTTAAATTCTCTTGATTGCTATCAAAAAGCATAGGTGGGATATTGACAGTCTGTTCAGAAGAATGTCTTTTTTTAGATATTTTTTGTAAATATTCGCTAATCAGGCTCATGGTTTAATAGCATAATCCCATATTATTGCTCAACAATTCTTGGAGTTAAAAGGATAACAAGTTCAATTTTATTTGATTCCCTGCTTTGATTTGAGAACAAAAAAGTGCCGACTATGGGGATTTTCCCAAGTATAGGCACACTCTTTGTTGTGTCGTTGGTATCGTTCTGAATCATCCCACCTAAAATAATAGTTTCGCCATCTCTGGCACGTACAATAGTATCAACCTGTCTTGTATCAAAAATTGGTACTTCCCATGTTGTCCCATTATATGTAAAAGATTGCTCTCCTACCTGATCTGTTATTACAGGTAAAACATGGAGTGTAATTATTCCATCTTCACTTATCTGAGGCGTAATACCAAGATTAACACCTGCCTGTGCCTTTTTTACGGTTGGAACAGCTTGGTAACTCACAGTGTCGCCTGCCTGGACTGTCTCAATATCAAAATCAAGGTATGGGATTACCCTTCCAACAGAGATAGATGCAGATTGATTATTAAGAACATTTAATCTCGGGGATGAAATAGTATTTATATTTCCCTGAATCTTTATAGCATCTATCAGTGCTGATATATCCACATCGTCAAAAACTTTGCCAAGACTCAAACTAAAATTTCCTGTATTTGCTGTGGGCATCAGGCTGACATCGAAATCAAAGTCAAAATCTGTAATCTGATCCAATGCTGACCAGTCTATTCCATATTGGTGACGATGATTGAGTTGTACCTCCATAATTTTTGCTTCTATAACAACCTGGCGTAATAACGATTTTTTCATTGCACTTAAGAATTCTTCCACAAGATTAAGGTTATAAGGTCTGTCTATAACCAATATTGTTCCGCTTGCAGAATCGACAGTAGCTCTACCTATTTCAGAAAGAAGACCTGTTACTTCTCCTGTGCCGCTTGGGCCTGTACTCCCTTGTCCGGGTTTTAAAATAGCTTTAACTTTCTTCCAGATATTAAGGCTTGCTTCATCCTCAATTTCTGTTGTAACTGAAAATTCAGCACTTATACCGCTGCTGTCTTCTCCGGATGAAGACCCCAGCATATCTCCACCAACATTGGAAGTTGGCTTAGAAAAAACAAGTGGGTAATCAAATTTAATAAATCTCTCTTCAACAGCTTTAATTTTAAGAACTGTTCCCTTTATTCTATAAAAATAATCATAAGCTTCTAATATTTCATCCATGGCCTGTTTTATGGGAAGATTATTAAACTCAACAGAGACTTCCTGTGTGGCATCTACATGTTTACCAATAACAAGATTGAATTCTGCTTCTTTAGCAAGTGCCAATAACACATCTCTCAAAGATGTACGCCTTGCTGAGAATGAAAACAATTTATCTTCAAATGACATTTTATCATCAATCATAAGTTCAGGTTCAATTTCAGCTAAAGGCGCAAGCTTTTGAATTTTGACTTTTTTTACAACTTTTGCATCACTGGTCTGTTCAGGACTTAAAGCCTTTTGTTCTTTGATAGTAGATTCGGAAACAGGAGGATTTGGTGCCTGATGAGCACAGGAGTTAACAAACAATGTCAGTGCTGGAACCAGAATCAGGATCAGCAAAAAGCTGCTTGAAAATAATAAAGTAGAATTTCCTTTATCATTATATGATTCTGCTTTTTCAAATAAAGTTTTATTCAATCTCATATAATCATATTCCTTTAAATATTCTTCAATTCAATTCCTGATCATATATTTATTCATACATTCTCAATACATCTTGTAATTGTTTTTTCAGATTCCCTGCTCCATCAGAAGGTTCAACTTCCTGTTCTACTTGATTCTCTTCCGGCAGATCAATTTGAACATTAGAAGATTTATGCATCAAAGGTACGAAATCCGGTTCCAATTGTATTTCTTTAATCTCTTCTTTATTTACAAGAGTAATGCTCTTTTTTGATATCTTTTCAACTTTGAAATCCTCAACATTGTCACCTTCAATGACAAATTTCTGATTTACTAATGCAAATTTCTGATTTTGACCCATCATAATCATTGAAAGATGAAAGCGAGAGCCGGATGATGTTGTACCTGTTTCTTTATCATCCACAATTTTGTTGCCAATGTCAGCCAACTCCTGCTCTGAAAAATTTTCCTTCCCAAATTTTAGCAAAAGGATTTCCTCAGGAAAAAGAAAGGGGTTCTGTTCTGTATATAAATAATTATCCGGTGCAATCTTTTCTTCAAGTTTGCCTCTTTTTTTTATGGTTTCTTTTGTATTAAAATATACATCAATATCAGATATCAGCTGATTATTTTCATGCATTCTGACTTCTTTAACATCAGGTATTTCTAATTTCTTTTTAGGCGATAAAGGTTGTATATCAATATAAATAATCATACCTGCTAAAAGAATAAAAACAATAATTAAAGCAGGAAAAAGTCGATTATTCATAAACCAAACCTCAAACTAAATATTAATTAAATATTATTATATGCATCAAAATCAAGCTGTTTTAAATTTGCCGGTATTAGCAAATCAAAACTGACTTCACCTCTTGTTCTCTGTTCATTTTGCCGTTGAAATTTTGCAGCTCTTACCTTTATCGGGTATTGATCCTGCAGAAAAAGTATATTTAAAAAATTTTCAATCTCATGTGTGTAAAGGAAATCAAAATTAATCATAAAACTGCTTTGTTGCAGTGGAATAGGCTGCCTCTTGCTTACATTGCTATTTTGAATGTTAACATTTGCATTTACCTTTTCCAATAACGATGGAGATAAATAATCAAGAAACTTTACCAGACCTTTTTCAGGATCTTCAAAACCAGTCATAAGCCATGGTTTAAGATCGGTATAAATTAAAACGTAAAATTTAAGCTTTTTAGAAGCCTCAGCCTTACGAGATTCAAGGCGTGTGATCTGGTTTTGGAACTGTCTTGTGCGATCTTTTAACAGTTTTAATTTCTCCTTATTTTTATAATGAACCAACCCAAGGTGAAGTATTAAAAGCGCAGCCAGAGGAAAAATCAGATATTTTATATAATTCATTGAACGGCTCATAAAGTATTCTTCCTTATTTCAAGGCTGAGCGAAAAACTAAAATTCTTTCTTTTTTTATCTATACTTTCAGGGGTATATTTTATATCAATTGTTTTAAATTCTTTTGATGATTCTACTTTTGACCCGAATTCCCTTAACATTTCAAGACCTTCCTGCCAGTTAACAGCTATCACATCACCTTCTATTGCTGCTTTGAACTTATCTTTATTATCAAGATCAATTCCCAAAGATTTAAAAATAATATTCGGCGGGGTTTTGTACGCTAATTCTGAAAAAATTTTATCCCATGCAATTTGGTTTTTAAAGGTTTGATTGTAAAAAACATTCCAGTCTTTTAAAGGGCTTAGCTTGCCAATTTTACTTTCAAGTTCTTGTACCTGATTCTTTAACTCTTTTGCCTTTTCATATTTCTTTGTCAAACTATCAGTCTGTTTTGCAATATTACTTGTAAGCTGATAATTAAAAAAAAATAATCCGACAATGCATGCTGCACAAACAGCAATTGCAGGATAATATATCATTTTTTCAAACTTAAATTTTTTTGTCTTTTTCTTAAGAAAGTTAAACTCTGATGATGCAAACACACTGCTTAAAATCTGTATATTATCAATAAACTCTGCCTCAGAATAATTTTGTATCAGTGATGTTTTTAAGCTAAACCGATATTCAATATTCTCATCAGAAACAAAATGTTTTGAAAAATTTTTAACATATGTTTGTTTACATAAAATATAAGCTATTTCTGGTTCAGATTCTCTGAATTCATGCTTGAAAAACGTAATTGTCCGGTTCATCTCTTTTGAAATTCTTGCTGCAAGCCACTCAGCATTATCCTCATTTAGCATATCATTTACCTGAGTGCCGACTGGTATATTCCGTGCTACTTTAACTATGCCATCAGGCGATGCAATAATCATCGTTGATTCATGTTCGCCGACTAAAACTATAATAAAATCAGAATCAAAAGAATCGACTGTAGACACAACTTTTGCAAGACTTACAGGAAGCGGTATCACTACCTTTACTTTACGACTGAACTTCTTAAAATCACCAAGCAGATCATTTATTTCTTTTTGATCTATTGCAACATAGGCGACATTATATTTTTCAACACCTGTTTCGTCTTTTACTTTGCCTATAGTTTTATACTTAATTTCAATTTCATCTGCATGATAAGATTTATCAAGAATCTTCTGAGACAAGAGCTTAGGAAGATACTTCTTTTTTACTCTTGGTAATGAATCAACTGCATATATTTCAGAAGGGAAAACAGCATTTATGTAGATTTCATCAGCTTCGCTGCATGCGGAATGTAATGCTTCCTCAGAAGACAAATCGACACTGATCCCGGCAAAAAAACCTGATCCCTGTTTTTCTACCTCAATTCCGGAGAACAAGGCTTCCTGCTTTGTTATTGCCAGCATTGTTTTAGCCATGGCAGCTACTCACTTGGTGCAATTTAAGTTGAAATTCAAAATCTATTTTGTTAAGTTATGATTCAGTATATATCTGAATACTTCTCCAGGCAAGAAAAAAATAAAATATTTACACATTGACGATTTATATTAAGTAAAATTTTCGCCCTTAAAAAAATAATATTTATTATATTGACAACAATTATAAAATACAGGTATTTTAATAAGAAAAGCTTTTCACAGACAAATAAGGAACCAGATGTATCTTAAAAACCTTAAAAATAATATTGGGTTTTCACTCTTAGAAATTGTTATCGCTATTACTATTCTTGGAATCATTACAGGTTTCGCCATATCAATATCAAACTCTATTAGTAATATGGGTAAAACAACTAAAACAAAAAGCCGCATCGAAATAA
>JAGLLQ010000208.1 GCA_023140455.1 Desulfobacteraceae bacterium
ATTTTACAAAAACATCAAAAGGCAATTTTTGAAAAATTTTACAGAATAGACAATTCATTGACATCCACCTTTCCAGGTTCTGGCTTAGGATTAAGTATTGCAAGGCAGATTTTAAGAGACCTTGGCGGGGACCTTTTATTTGAACCTGTCTTAAAAGGTGGAAGTTGTTTTATTGCAAAAATACCAAAACAGGATGCCAGAATATGAATCCAAATAGAATTCTTGTTGTTGAAGATGACCCTGATATCCGCATGGGTCTTGTAGACACTCTTGAAAGTGAAGATTATCATGTTGTTGAGGCGAAAAATGGTCTTGAAGCGCTTAAAATATTTGATTTGCATGATAATGATATTGATCTTTTATTATTAGATATAATGATGCCGGAAAAAAACGGCTATGATGTTTTGCGTGAAATACGGTCAAAGAATAATCAGGTGCCGGTAATAATGCTGACTGCCAAAGGCGAAGAGATTGACAAGGTTGTAGGTCTCGAACTTGGAGCTGATGATTATATAACCAAACCTTTTGGTATCCATGAACTGCTTGCAAGAATTTCTGCTGTGCTGCGAAGATCTTCAATAACATCACAAAAAGAAATTGATAAAGAAGATTTAAAAAAACTTTTTGGCGGGCATTCTATTGATCTTAAGCGTTATAAGCTTGTAAAAGATGATGTGGAACTTGACCTGTCGGATCGTGAGATAAAACTGATCAAGATTTTTCATAATCACCCCGGGGAAGTACTTTCAAGGGATTTTCTCCTGGACCAGGTCTGGGGGATTGATTATCCCGGTACTACCCGTACCCTTGACCAGCATATTGCACAACTTAGAAAAAAGATCGAAGACAGACCCGCTGAACCTAAGGTTATTACCACTGTCCATGGGATCGGCTATCGTTATCAACCTTAAAAGGAGATTGGGAAATGAGATTGAAATTAGTTTTATGGTTGATATTTGTGATATTGTTATTATTACACTTTATTATTTTATTTACCCACGGCAGCCTGCTCTTTATTCAGAAGATCCCGCCTTCTTATTCAGTGATGTTTTATTATGTTATAATTTTTACAATCTGTGCTGTCTTTATTACAGGTATGATTAAGAGAAATATCCGGCAGAAAAAATCGTTTACTCTGTTTTGTTCTGTTGCAATAGTTTTAATGACAGCAGGGCTTGCCTGGTTTTTGATGGATGCCCCTCCATTAAAGGATGACTATGTTAAAGAAGATATAATTTACAAAGCAAATGGAAGTTATCAATATTTAAATGTTTTTAACAAAGCTGATGTAGATGTATTAAAGAAAGCAAATCAAAAATTAGGTGAGGGTTATAAAGGCAAGATCAGTATTAAAGCTTTTGACCAGGTATGGGAAGAGATTAAAGACTACAGACATGCGATTGATGCATTGGATAAATTTGATGTTATTTGTGATCTGCCCGAGGGCACTGAAATTGATATGGAAGTTCCATTTATGCATTATTCAGCTTTGAAGGAAATTACAAAGATATACAGGAAATATTTTTTACTTAAATTATCACAGGGGAAGGGCGAAGAAGCAGCAGAACATTTATGTCGTATCCATAGGGTTACTCGTAAGGGAATGGCTGATTCCACTATTTTAATAAACAAAATAATATTTAGTTCTCTTGTAATGCACACAATGGATACAGCTTATTTAGCTATATTGAATAAGCAATGTGACAAAAAGCTCCTTGATTTGCTGAAAGAGAATTTTACACCACTTGATATGAAAGAACTTTCATTCAAAAGAACGATCATTGCAGAATATTTATTATTAAAAAATACAATTAAAGGGCAGTTGCTGCCTGAAACATTTTTAGACTCATTTACTATGGCTCCCGGTATTATAAAAGAAGAGAAATCATTTGATCTGGCTTCTTATTTTGTATACTACTTTGGTTTTAGACCCAATAAAAGCCTTTCGGAAATGAGAAAATATTTTGAACTTCTCCTCAAGGCACAAGAAGCTTTCCCCGTTAATTCAGTACAAGCTAGTCATTATCTCAGGGAATATAGTAAGACACCACCAATTCGCAATATGGTAGGCTGGATATTAAATACTATTGCCACCCCAAGTATTGGGAACTTTTACAAGAGAGTTGAAATAACTAAAATCAAAAGCGATCTTTTAGCACTGACACTGCATAAAAGACTTAAACAGCCAATAATGATAAAGGATATTTATACCAAAGATCCATATAACTACAGAGAGAAAGATGGGTTTTTGCAATATCCCGGACAGGATGGTAAGTTTGATAATGAGGATGATATTATTCTGGGTATGAAGCCAGCTCAAGATAATTGACAGCAATAAGAGGATAGTTTTTATGAAAAATAATAATTTTACAAATATCTGCATATCTATTGATGAAAATATGATCCCGGCTTTTTTTTATTTTCTTGAAAAAGGTGTCAAAAAAGAAATTAATGTGGGCAGCGACATTAAGACTATGCTTTTAGATCAGTTAAATGTTAGCGTGGATTATATAGACAACAGGATAAAAACCATGTTCTTAGATGGTCGCCCGGTAGGTGATATAAATTCAACTATTATTAATGACGGCTCCACCCTTGCACTTTCGGCAGCCATGCCAGGGCTTGCAGGCGCTACTTTTAGAAGATTGGAGAATACTATATCTTCTAAATACAAAATTGATAAAAGAAAAGAAACTAAGAAAATTAAGCAGCAAAATGGAATCATTATTATAAAACTTTTTAATCTGGTGCTTAGAGAATTGGGGCCGTTATTTCTTAAATCAGGTGTACTGGTTTCAAAAAAAGAACTCACAGAATTTTTTTTACGCCAGTCAGAAGCGTTTTTAAAAGCATGCAAGTCTGTTACGATCAATGATCGTATTACAACAATAGAAGCACT
Organism: Desulfobacteraceae bacterium; assembly: GCA_023140455.1. Next base: position 2,900 of record JAGLLQ010000208.1, read on the forward strand.
TAAACAGATTGATATTGCCGATAATTCTGAACTTATACAGCTTAATATCATGTCTGATTAGTTTGCATTTTTTTAAACATTGCCATTGGTAATCAAATAATAGTATAATCAAATCAATAACCCTTTTTCAGGAGGCGTTATGAAAGAATTAAAGATTGACGACGAAAAAGCCAGAGACCTATTCTACAAATTCAAAAAAAATTCAATTTTAAAAGCTCTCAGCCTTGCCGATTTGGTTGAGCTTTTTGAATTAAGCCCTCTTCATGAGTACGATAATGGAGAATATATTATCAAACAGGGCAAATTGGATGATTTTATGTTTATTCTTCTTTCCGGTGAAATAGAAATTGTTCGTGACAAGGCTGTGATCAATACACTTGGTACAATCGGTGAAGTGGTTGGAGAAATGAGGCTGATCAACAATGAAAAACGATCTGCATCAGTAAGGGCAAAAGGCAAGGTCGAATGCCTTGCCATAAACACATCCTACCTGGGTGGTCAACGAACCAGTCCCCAAAGTGTATTGTTTTATATTTTCAGTAGAATACTTGCCCGCCGGCTCAAAACAGAGAACCAGAAATTATCAGATGCGCGAAATGAAATAAAGCGATTAAAGGAAGAATAATCCTTTTTTTGTATTCTTATTGACATTTATCCTTACAGCAAGTACCTATATTTATTAAACTGGTAATACCACCAGCCACTTATTTATTGTTAAGCAGGAGAGAAACTATTAGCAATGCTCAATAAATTAGAACCAATCAAAAGTAAAAGCCTGCAGGATATATTTGTTTCCCGATTTGAAAAACTGATCCTTTCAGGAGAAATTTCAATTGGTGAGAAACTCCCTTCAGAAAGGGAACTTGCTAAAAAAATGAATGTGAGCAGGCCTGTCGTGCATGAAGGACTGATCAAACTTGAAGCAAAAGGGCTTGTTACAATGAAACCACGCGTTGGTTCCATTGTAAATGATTATAGAAAAAAAGGTTCCCTTTCTATCCTCAATACACTGCTTAACTATGGAAAAGGAGATCTTGAGCCTGAGATAATTGCAAGCCTGCTTCAGTTAAGATTTAATATGGAGGTTGAAAATGCAGGACTTGCCGCAATTAATATCAATGGAAAAGAACTTAAAGAACTCAATGAACATATTAAAAAAGAAAGCAATATAGACAGGGATCATATAGAAGATATAGTAAACTTGGATTTTGAATTTCATCTCCTCATTGCCATGGCAACACACAATATGATTTACCCGCTTTTGATAAATTCATTCAGACTATTATATACAAATTTTACCCGCAGGTTTTTCACTGATCAATTGGTTATCACTGATGTTTTCAATTTCCATAAAAAACTTGTTAAAGCAATAGAAATGAAGAACAGCGCTAAAAGTAAAAAAATAATGCAAGAAATGTTAACTCATGGAGAAATTCATCTAAAAAAAACAATTAAAAATAGAGAGAATTAATTATGAGTACTATAACTATTACAAAGAAACACATCAAAGAACCAACTCAATTATCACCTAGAATAAAATGGCTTCGGGATTATTATTTTAATGGTGTTAAAAGAAAATGGAACAATGAATCAACCTGCTGGAGTACTGGTACCTCTTTTGATACTCTTTACAATGAAATAACTTTTTATATAGTACCTGAAACTTATCTTTTGCTTCAGACAATAGGGAAATCTTATCTGCAATCTGCAAGGGATGTAACGCTTGATAATAATTTTTGGGAATGGAGCCTTCCGGAAAGAAGAGCCTGGTTTGTAAAAGAAACCATGGTTAATTATTTGCCCCATGAGATACTGCCTGGAGATCTTATAGTCGGTGCCAGATTTAATATACAGACATCTTTGTGCCTTAATAAAGAAGAGACTCGTAAATGGAACAAACTTATTAATGGTAAAAAAGGTGTGAGAAAAAAAGTTAAATGG
>JAGLLQ010000209.1 GCA_023140455.1 Desulfobacteraceae bacterium
TCAATAACCATTCCCCATCTAGCCATGGCAACTCCTTTGTTTTATATATTTGGATAAATTAAAAATTTATAACTTTAACCTCATCAAAACCTCTTTTAGCACATGTGATATTTACTTCAAGTTTTTTACCGGAAAAGTAATCTGACAGTCCTTCAGCTATAGGTTCAAAATCGAGTAATCCTGTCAATGATGCAAAAGCTCCAACTATGCATGTGTTTGGTATTGCAAGCCCAATAGTTTCGAGTGCTATTTTATTTGCATCAAGATAACCTAATTTAGAAAGGTTTTTATTGGATATATTTGGATTTTCATCAGGGAGGTTGATCAACATTATACTGTTTTTAATGAGACCTTTGAATATTTCTGGTGAATCCTGTTGAGAAGGGTCTAAGACCACAAGTATATCAGGTTCATAGATCTGTGTTTTTTCCCTTACCGGTTCACTGCTGAATCTTCCAAATGCTGTAACCGGTGCTCCCCTTCTCTCGAAACCGAACATTGGAAAGCTTGCACCATATTTACCTATTCTGGCAAATGCACTGGCAAGAATTTTAGAAGTTGTAACAACCCCTTGACCTCCTCTGCCGTGAAATCTGACTTCACTCATTTTATGTTTGTCTCCTTTGTATTAATCTTAACCAGGTAACTGACATGTGCCTACAACGTTGCTTAGCCCTTGGAGCAGACAATATTCATAGTCAATATCTTTTTGTAATATCTCTTGCTCTTCATTAGTCAAATGATTGAATTTTTTAATCAATTCTGTATAGGTACTTACAGGTTTTGGTTTTTTTACAGTTTTAGTAAAAGAGATTTGACCGTTTTCTGCTTCCCAGAGTGGGAAATAGTTAGTCTTAACAGCTCTGCGACAAGCTTCGATAGTCATGTTAGGCGCAAGCCCCCAGCCTGTAGGGCAAGGAGCAAAGACATGAAGAAAACAAAAACCCTGATCTTTCATCTCTTTTGCTTTTAGTAATTTTTTAGCAAGGTCATCAAGGTCACTTAATGTAGCTGTTGCTGCATATGGTATTTTGTGCATTGACATCTGAAGTGCTAAATTAATTCTTCTAATATTTTTTCCCCGGGCATTTTTCCCAACCTGTGTAGTTGTAGTACTTGCACCAAAAGGTGTTGTACTGCTTTTTTGTATGCCGGTATTCATGTATCCTTCATTGTCATAACAGATATATATGAATTTTTCATTTCTTTCAGCAGCCCCGGATAAGTTTCCAAATCCAATATCAGCGGCAGTCCCATCACCATTAAAACAAATAACAGTATTATCTATTTTTTTTCTATTATAATATCGTACTAATCCTGTAGCGTTTGCAGCGGCTCCAGTCATTAAAGTTGCGAAATATGACAGCTTGTGCCAAGTTGCTGTGTTTTGCCCTAAAAGAACAGGTGCGGAACAGGAAGGCGTTCCTGTCATAACAATGTCATTCCCAAGAACCTGGGGTATGAAACGAAGCAGAAGTTCCAGAGTACAACCAGGGCAGAAAGCAACCCCTTTTGCAAAGGGATCCTCATGTTTTAGATGATCTAAAACTTTTGATAATCTTTTTTTCTTTTTTTCAGTCATATTATTCACCTCCTTGCTGTGGAGCATATGAAACCCATGTGACTTCAGGAACATCTTTTCCTTCAGCAAGATCACAAGTCATATCAATCATTTTATTTATATTATTTTTTGTAATGTCAGTATTGGCTATTCCATCTATAAAGCTTATAAGTTTAGTGTCTTTCATATCTTCTGAGAAAGCTTTCAGCTCAGTATAGATTGGACCTCCTTTAAAACCAAAAGCAATACTTCTATCCACAACTCCAACTGCTTTTTTGCCTTTAAGGGCTTCAGTAAGTTTTTCAGAAGGGAAAGGGCGATACATTCTAAGTTTTAAGAGACCAACTTTTAATCCTTTATTTCTTCTTTCGTCGATAACTGTCTTGATAGTTCCGCACATGCTTCCGGAACCTAGAAGAACGATATCTGCATCATCTAATTTATATCCTTCAATCTGACCACCATATGATCTTTTAAAAATCGCTTCGAATTCTTTATCAATTTCATCAATTTTATTTTTAGCTCTATCCATTGCCTTGCAATGTTTGTATCTGAGTTCTACATACCCATCAAGAATTCCATGGGAACCACATCCTATTTGTTCGCCAGGAGTTAGTATAGTCCTTTGTGGCTGGTCATTGAGTACAGATAAAAATTTATCAACATTTTCCTGGGTTGGTACATCAATAACTTCTGAAAGGTAGGAAAGATAAAAGCCGTCATAGTGGACCATAACAGGAACCTGAATATCATAATCTTCAGCAAGCCTGTAGGCCATTATTACTGTATCGATTATGTCCTGACAGTCTTCTGCAATAAGAAAAATCCATCCGCAATCTCTTGTGGATATCATGTCTTGCTGCCCGCAGGAGACCGCAAGAATTCCGGGAGTTTCCCTGTTAACATTAACCATGACAATCGGTGCTCTGCTTCCTGCTGCTGCAAGGACAGCATCATACATAAAAACAAGACCCCATGACGATGTCGCAGTAAATACTCTTCCACCTGCAAGAGATGCTGCCATAACAGCATTCATGGCTGAATTTTCGCCTTCAACAGTTATCAGTTCAGCATCAAGTTCGCCATTTGCATGGAATTGAGATAATTTTTCAATAA
>JAGLLQ010000021.1 GCA_023140455.1 Desulfobacteraceae bacterium
ATCAACCGGATTTAGTATCATTTGATAAACTCCAAAGTTATAATTACTGCAAAAAAGGCTAATGCAAATGATGTCAGGATAAATTGTGGAACTTTATCCATTCTGTAACGGGCTATTACCGATTCAGTTACACCAATAGCTGTATAGACAATTATAAGTCCTGCAAGATAAAGGATGAAAGTAAGTGCAGATAAACCATAATCAAAAGGCAGAATTAATTTTGTAATAATTGTTGAATAGAAAAATAATTTACAAAAAGATCCTAATTCAATTAGTCCAAAATCCGGACCACTATGATCTAAAACCATTACTTCATGAATCATTGTCAGCTCAAGATGTGTAGCCGGGTCATCAACAGGAACTCTTGAATTCTCTGTTAAAAGAATAATAAAAAAAGCAATGACAATAAATAGAAGCGGTGCCCCTGCTAAATTCCATAATGCCATAGTACTGCCCCCTGCAAAATAAGCAGACAGCTGGAGTTCACCGGTTAATCTGAAAAAGAAGATCAAAATCATGAACATTGTGGCTTCACAGATAATTGGGAAATATGCTTCCCTTGCAGCACCCATTCCTTCAAAAGGAGATGCAGTATCCATGGCAGCAGCAATTGTGAAAAAGCGACCAAGCCCCAATAGATATAGAATAAAAATAATATCTCCGTTAAATGAAAAAATTGGTGGGCGACCGGCAATAGGTAAAAACATCAGGACTACAATTGCGGTGCATAATGAGATAATTGGTCCGAGTTTAAAAATAACAGTTGTGCTGTTACTATACACAGATCCTTTTTTCATAAGTTTGATTAAAGTGTAATAATTAATAAGTATAGGTGATCCTTTTCTGCCTCCAAAAAAAGCCTTTACTTTAAACATAATTCCTGCGAAAAAAGGTGCTAATAAAATTGCAAGGACCCAAAGGATAATAGATTCAGTCATAGAAATTCCTAGTTTTTATTTTTAAATAAAAAACAATAAAAGAACAATTGCCAGTAAAATATAACCAATATACAGATGGATATCACCATGCTGAATCCATCTTAATTTATCGAACAGGGATAGAATTGGGAAAACAATGACTCTGCCCATATTAAGTTCTGCAATATCATTTATGTAACTTTTGTAATGGGTTTTTTCAGGGAATCTGCCCTTAATTGCAGGATGGTCTTCATATAAAGGCGCTGCAGGTCTGAAAAAATCAAGGATAAAAGATGCATATGAAGAGCCAGTATATTGCATTTTAACAGTTGGTTGTGTGAATCCACATCCCCATGTTCCTGATTTTGTAACATTTTTACCTCTGTAAAAAAATGATCGAACAGCTATAATTATTAAAAAAGAGATAAGGAAAATTGTTGCTGCAAGCGTAATGTTTGAAGTCATCTTTGTGAATGGCTCAAGCAAAGCATTATCAAATCCTAATCCCAAAGCAGATACTGCATTAATGGGCATTTGGATAATCAGTTTTGGAAAAATTCCTATCACAATACAGATTGCCGCAAGAATTGACATGGAGAAAAGCATGGTGGGACCTTTTTCATCAACATTAACAGCTGCTTCGGTTCTGGGCTCACCTTGAAAAACAACACCAATTACCTTTGTAAAACAGGCAAGTGCAAGTCCGCCGATAACTGCAAGGCTGATAATTCCAAAACAACTCATAACAAAAGCTGA
>JAGLLQ010000210.1 GCA_023140455.1 Desulfobacteraceae bacterium
AGTTGTGATTTTTCTTTTGTATTCATTTGAACTCTCCTTCCGAAACCATAGTAATTGCGTTTGTAGGACATTCTTGAGCACAAATTCCACAACCTTTACAAAAATCCAGATCAGTGTGAAATAAATCAGATTGCAATTTCATAATTTGAATAGGACAATAGATGGCACAGAAGCCGCAAAGTATGCATTTTTCTCCATCCACAACCGGTCTTTCCGATCGCCAGCCGCCAGTGTCAGAGCACATTATTTCAACTTTGGCATCTGACCAGGGACCTTCAGTCTTAAAATATTTGTTTAACGACATTTAAAAAATCTCCCTCTTTCATAATAAATAGCACACAATATAAAACTTATATTGTGTGCTTTTTTGTACTTAAATCATAGCTACTATTTAGCTGTACTGTATGGCAATTTTATTGTCAAGGAAAAAATAGATGTATAGACATTTTCTTAATCTATTCTTTTGAATTTTTCAGGATAATCATGGGCAAGATCAACGTATAGCTGTTTGCCGTATTTCCAAAATTTTTTATGTTCCGGTTTTGTATCACTTGTGATTTGATATGGGACACCAGTGACAATTTTTTCATCCGGGATTATTGCGTCTTTGGTTACCACACAACCTTCAGCAACAATACTCCATGTACCAATAACTGCATCAAAACCGACAACTGCACCAATCCCTATAACTGCAAAAGATTTGATTAATTTACAGTGTACAAGTGCACCATGCCCGATGGTGACACTTTTTTCAAGTTCGAGTATGCCATTGGGGCGAATATGTAGAACTGCATTTTCTTCAATTGCAGTGCCGGAACCAATAATAATCCGTCCATAATCACCCCGGAGGATTGCTCCATGTCCAATATAGCAATCCTCTCCAATGGTAACATCACCAATAACTCTTGCCGAGTCACTTATGTATGAATTGTTTCCAATTTTTGGTATGAAATTATCATATTGATAAATAGCCATATAAATCCTGATTTCACGTGGTTATGATAATAAGGTTAAAAACACACCAGCCGCAATTACTGTTCCAATAACTCCAGCTATGTTTGGTCCCATGGCATACATAAGAAGATAATTCTTTTTATCAGCTTTCAGCCCTTCTTTATGAACAACTCTTGCTGCCATTGGAACAGCAGAAACGCCTGCTGCACCTAACAATGGATTTATTTTATTTTTTGAAAAAAGATTCATGAACTTGGCTATTAAGATTCCCGATGCTGTGCTTATCATAAAAGCAACAAGCCCAAGACCAAAAATAAATAAAACTTCTTTTTTAAGAAAAGCATCTGCATTCATGGTTGCACCAACAGGAAGACCTAAAAATATGGTCACTATATTCATCAGTTCATTTTGAGAAGCTTTTGTCAGTCTGTCAACCACACCAGATTCTTTAAAAAGATTACCCAGCATAAACATGGCAATAAGAGGAGCTGCTGCCGGTACTAAAAGTATTATTAAAAAAGTTGCAACTAAAGGGAACCAGAGTTTCTCTTTAGCACTGATTTTTTTAACTTTTTTCATTCTGATTTTACGTTCAGCTTCAGTAGTCAGTAACCGCATAATTGGTGGCTGGATAATAGGAACAAGTGCCATATATGCATATGCTGCAACAGCACAACTGCCCAGAAGGTGAGGGGCAAGTTTTGATGCAAGAAAGATTGTCGTAGGCCCGTCAGCACCGCCAATGATACCAATTGTAGCAGCTTCCTGAAGTGTGAAAAACCCAACAGCATTTGCTGTAAAAAATGTAACATAAACACCAACCTGTGCTCCTGCTCCAAGAAAGATAAGCCTTGGATTTGCAAGCATGGGACCAAAATCTGTCAGGGCACCTAATCCTAGGAAAATTAAAGGCGGAACTATTTTCCATGCAATCCCATAGTTATAGAATTTCCAGATCAGACCTACGTCAGGTTGCATAAGGCTTGTCAGAGGGAAGTTGGCAAGAAGAATTCCAAATCCGATTGGAAGCAGAAGAAGAGGTTCATAATCTTTAGCAATAGCAAGATATATCAATGTCAGTCCGATTAGCCACATTAAGAATATTCCGGGGGTAAGATAAAAGAAGCCGGTTGTTTTATAGAGCATTGCAAAACTGCTATCCATGTTTTTTCTCCTTTTTTCCAGAATCCAATAGGTTCGCAACTGCACCCATAATTTTAATTGAAATATACAATAATGCCATACCGCAGAATACACCGCTTATTCCGGCAACAAAAATAAAAGTTGGTTGTGACAAGTTTGCCTCCTGTATTTAGTACTGTTTAATAAAATCTCAAAACCTATTAAATAATTTAGTTCAATAAGTTTGTTTAACTATATGAAACACTGTTCCGTATTCTAATTTATATAAAAAGAATATGTCAAGGATTTTAAAGATATTTTCTTAAATAATATAATTTCAGGCTGACTACTTGCTACAACTAATCCTAAACTAATACATAATATATTTTGATATATTGGCATTAGCCGCTGAAACAAATTCATTAGCGGGGCCTCATTTTATTACTGGGTAATTACGAAAATTGTTAAATTTCCTGACCGACTAATGCCTGAGTCCGGTTGTCCTTTCCAGAGCATTCGCTTATTATTTTTTTGTTTTTAAAAAATGTTTAAGCGGTGGAGGAAAAGATAACCGGGCTCAGGCATGGGTTATATCAATATAATAAATCATTTTCCATTTAGGTGTTTTTATAAGCAAATATTCAGATTTCAGATTTGTTTCTTGACTTTAAAAATTATTTTTAATAATTTTTAAATAAAATATTTAAGGTTTATATTTTAATGTATTTATAAACATGAAAATAACAGGGAAGATCATGATCAATATTACAACTTTATGTGAAAATACAGCAAGTGTTGATTGCATTGCCGAATGGGGCTTAAGCATCTTAATTGATGTTGATGGATTTAAGATACTTTTCGATACTGGAGGCGGATTATCTATAATTCATAATGCTCAGGTAATGGGTGTTAATTTTTCAGATATTGATAAAATTGTTTTAAGTCATGGGCATTTTGATCATACCGGTGGCCTGTCTGATGTACTTAAATTAAAAGCGGGGATTGTCGATGTTATAGCTCATCCTGACATATGGACATTGAAATATTCATGTAAAAAAGATTTTCAAGACAGATATATTGGTATGCAATACAGCAGGGCTCATCTTGAGGGATCAGGTGCCAGGTTTAAACTGTCTAAAGAGCCAATATGGATTAATGATAATATTGTAACCAGTGGTGAAATCCCAATGCTGACTGATTATGAGAATATTGATAATAATCTTTTTGTGAAAGAACATTCAGAATTTAAGCCTGACTTTTTGGGTGACGATTTGTCTCTTGGAATTAAGACTGAAGCCGGACTTATAATAATCTTAGGTTGCAGTCATCGTGGTATGATAAATAATATAAAACATCTTCAGAAAGTTACAAATGAGAAAAGAGTTTTTTGTGTTGTTGGGGGAACTCATCTAATGGCAGGTTCAAATGAGCGAATTTTGAAAACCATTGAAGATTTGAAAAAAATTGATATTCAAAAACTTGGTGTTTCGCATTGTACTGGATTTATGGCATCATCTATGCTTTTTCAGCATTTTCCAAATGCTTTTTTTAATAATAATGCCGGCACTGAATTCGTATTGCCATATTAATAATTGTTTTATTTTATCTATCTGTATTTTTAGGATTTCTTTATTGTTTCCCTTGCTTTGTATGCTGGAATACATTATTCTATATTTTATAAATAAAACAAACAAAATTTTCCGCTTTAATAATAATTTTACGAATCTGATCGTAAAATATGTAAACATTTATGACAATTTGTTGTTGGAGGTGTTCGAATGGTAGGAAATCGTTCTGAGTTTGA
>JAGLLQ010000211.1 GCA_023140455.1 Desulfobacteraceae bacterium
CTAAAGGATGTTCCCGGGATACAGACAGCATATCATAACGATGTGTTTGGAACTTATACATGGGTTGCAAAGATGAGGGGGCTGGATTTCAATAGTGGCTACGCTCTTATACTTGTTGACGGTCAAAGGACTATGGGGTGCGGCCAGAGTGGCGGTATGGGGGAATATGGTGTTGGAATAAACCAGATTCCGGTGGAGATGATTGATCGTATAGAAATAGTCAAGGGACCCGGATCAGCATTGTACGGCAGCGATGCAATGGCTGGAGTTGTCAATATTATTACAAAAAAAGTACCTAAAAAGGCTACGGTAAGTGCAGGTGTCGCTTATGGCTGGTATGATGTCAAAAGAGAAAACATTGATGGTTCTGAGGAAGACGCCAACGGTTCCAGAAATCTGTCAAAAAACTATGTATCCTATGGAGACAGGATTACCGATAATGTCGGTTACTTTCTTCATTACAATTATGAAAGTGCTGATGATATCAATGAAGATCCGCTTAAATCTTTGAAACACTCATTCCTTGGCAAACTGGATGCCAAAATAAACAACAAAACCGATATTTCCTTAAAAGCAGAATTGAGTGATTATGAAAAAGATGACAGCCGCGAAGAGGACAGCTATCGCTTTTCTGCAGTAGTTGATTTCTGGCTTAGTCAGAACCATTCTTTTTCTTTAAAAGGATACACATATAACTGGGATTTTATCCATGGTTCTCCGGGTTACTCTTATGGATATAAATATGGTGACGTGGGATATAACCAGGCTGAGTTGCAATATACCTGGGATATAAATGAAGCTAATACCCTTGTGATTGGCGGCGAGACACAGCTGCAGGGGATTGATTATACCATTGAAAATTCTGACGGGAGTGTTGTAACAGTCAGTGAAGATGTTAGAATATCAAGCCTCTATATCCAGGATGAAGCTGTTTTATTTGACAAGTTCACATTGGTTGGAGGTGTACGGTATGATAATCATTCAACATTTGGAAGTGAAGTAAATCCTAAACTCAGCCTGATGTACCAGCCACAGGATACCACTACAATAAGAGCAAGCTTTGGAACTTCTTTTAAATCTCCTACCATTCGTCAACTTTATTATAATATACCATACAGGCATGGCAGCTGGTACGCCCAGTCGAATTCGGATTTAAAGCCTGAAACAGCTTTTGGATACAATGTGAGCATTGAACAATGGTTGATGGACCAAAAAATAATGGTTGACCTTGGATTTTTTAGAAATGAAATTGACGATATGGTAATCAGTGAAGATACCGGTACCTTGTACAACGGCCTCACCCTGAAGAGGTATAAAAATATCGAAAAAGCCGTGACTCAGGGAATAGAGGTCCTGTGCAAAGCATATCTGACAGATGGATTAACCACTTCTTTTTCATATACTTATACAGATACGGAAAATGAGGAAACAGGTAAATACCTGACCTATACTTCACGACACAGTGCGTCTTTCAGTCCTTCTTATGACTGGGATAAATATGGCGCTGGCATCAGTGCCAGATTATCATACAACTCAAAACAATATACCGACACAGGCAATACCCAGCAAATAGATGCCGGTGCAACGCTTGATGCAAAAATTTATAAGCAACTTTCAAAAATGGCAAAACTCTCTTTTGAAGCAGATGATGTTTTTGACTCTGCCCCGGCAAGAGAGGGAAGATTTCATGCTGGCAGGACATTTACCATAAAACTGGATTTTAAATTTTAGTATTAGTTTAAGGAGATAAAAATGAAAAAAAATAGTATTAAAAAAATATATTTATTCTGTATTGCGATTATTTGCCTGATTTCCTTTTCAGCACCTGTCTATGCTCATTATCCTTGGATAAATCTTTCTGACTATACACCTGAAACAGGGTCTGATATTAAAATGACTATAGGATGGGGGCATCAGTATCCTTTGGCAGGTTTTCTTAAAAAAGACTCATTGGAAATTTTGGAAATCAGAGGGCCTGAAAAGGCAACTTTAAAATTTGTTTCTGATTTGGAAATCGCGTCACAGGAGAGTATCAGCACACAAGGTGCATATATTGTGGCAGCCACAAGAAAACCCGGTTTTTATACAAAAACAGCACAAGGCGGTAAACAGGCATCAAAAGAAAAGTTAAAAAATGTTATCAAATGCTCCTTTTCCCATATGTGTATGAAAGCCATTGTCAATTCAGGAGGTGGAAAGGGTAAGGTCGACACTATTGTTGGCCATCCAATGGAGATAATCCCTTTAAAAAATCCGGTTGATTTGCGGACTGGTGATTATATGCCGATTCGGGTTTTATGTAATGGCAAACCCTTTAAGGGATATATTTTTGCGACATATGCAGGTTTTTCCACCCAAAAGGAGACCTTTGCCTATACAACTAAAACTAATAAAAAAGGCAATGGAAAAATCAGAATTTTAAAACCGGGTATATGGATGATTAAAGCAAGCTATGAACAACATTATCCTGATGAAAAAGTGTGTGATGTTGAGTCTTTTATTGCAACTCTGACATTTGAAGTAAATTAATTTTTAAAAAAAGCATTGCAAGTGCTCATTGTGAATTCAATTTCATGGGACACTTGTAATGCTCAAAATTTTAACACCTACAATAAGAGACAGTTTATGAAAACTTTATATATTTGGCTGTGCTGGATAGTCTGTACTTTTTTATTATCAAATAGTGTATTAGCTCATGGTGTGCGTGGGGGGATATCTTCACAAAAGGCAATAATGGTAGAATCGGAATATGATGATGGCGAG
>JAGLLQ010000212.1 GCA_023140455.1 Desulfobacteraceae bacterium
ATAATAAAATTAACAGGGCTAAATTCAGCCGATATGAAGCTGTAAGCTTGCTCGAATGCCTGGAAATTGAGTTGATAGATTAAAAAACCACTGGAGTTGACCGGAGCTACTGAGCCGAGTTGAAAAATATCGGCTTTAATAATATTATTTTAACAACAGAGTTTACCTGCAATATGCCCCTGGCAACTCAGCTCTGCATTATAATATCAACTTTTTAAACTATTTTAGGAATCAATGAATTTAAACAATCCAAAACTCTTGAGTGCGCAGATTATCAATAGAGCGCAGGAATATGGGGCATCTCTTGCCGGGATCGTTAATATCCAGGATCTCAAAAAATCCCCATCACATGCCATATCCGGTGTAATGCCCGGATTCGACGGTGTGGGAACAAAAAAAGTTGAAGGGAAAAAACAAGGTGAGGTTCAGTGGCTTGACAAAACCAGATCAGCGATTGTCATTGCTGTTGCTCATCCTGAAGAAAAACCTGATTACGATTGGTGGATCAAAGGGCTCAAAGGAGGGACCAAAGGAAATGTTCGCCTGATCTCTGTTTTTTCAAAACTGGCTGATTGGCTTGAAACAGAGAAACAGATCAATTGCACCAAGCTTCCATACCATATAGAAAATGGTGCGGTTTTCATGAAAGACTCTGCTGTTCTTGGCGGATTGGGGTGCATTGGAAAAAATAACATGTTGATAACTCCTCAATTCGGGCCAAGAATTCGTCTCAGAGTGATGTTTATGGATGTGGATTTACCTTCGACTGGTATGTCTGATTTTGATCCGTGCACTGATTGTAAAGAGTATTGTAGAAAGGCCTGTCCCCAAAAGGCTTTTGATAAAAAAATATATTCAGAAGAAGAATTCAAACATAGTGAGATGCCGGGAAGAACCGGCGTTTACAATCGAATACCTTGCAATGTTCAGATGGAAAAAGATATAAAAAACGGAAATGTTGTTGAAATTGAAGACGGTAATATTTCAGGGTATGAGGTCAGATATTGCAGGCTATGTGAACTGGCTTGTCCGGTTGCTAAAGAGGTAAAGCCTGCTCTGGACTCTTAAGGAATAAAAATAAAAACTCAACAAGAAACATGCTGGAAGATCGACAGAATATTTCAGTAGATGGCTTTCGTAAAATCCTGATTTTGTGTCTACAAATTCAAAGAAGGATCAAATTTATATTGTGATTAAAGTTTTAATAAAAAGGAGGATTGTCATGATTTATACAATCTACAGAGTAAAACCGGGAGATACACTCAGCGAGATTTCACGTTCGTTCGGCTTAACTTTGGACGAATTATGGAAAATCAATCCGCAAATTCAAAATATTGATACCATACAAGTAAACGAACCGATAAATGTGCCTGTTAAGAAAACTTCAAATATAGAGATAAGCGATGATATCCCCTCGTGGTATGCAGTTGCAAAACAAGAAATGGAGACTGGAATTCAAGAAATATCTGGATCAACACATAACCCAAGAATTATTGAGTACCATCAGGCTACATCGTTAAAAGCTACGGATGATGAGACTGCCTGGTGTTCAAGCTTTGTTAACTGGTGTATGCAACAAGTTGGTTTAGAAGGTACAAATTCGGCTGCAGCCAGGTCTTGGCTAAATTGGGGGGCTGAATTAAATCAACCCAAAGAGGGATGCATTGTGGTTTTTAGAAGAGGAAGTAGCTCCTGGCAAGGGCACGTGGGATTCTTCACGGGCATTGTCGGGAATCACATCCTCACATTAGGTGGAAATCAAGGTAATGAAGTTAATATTTCATCTTATAGTGAAAAAAATCAGCTCGGCTTTCGTTGGAATTCTTAGATTAAACTTTTGAGCCCTACAAATATCAATTTAAGAATTATACATCGATCTTAACAACAAATATGCTGCGGACATAAAAAACTGTGGCCCTGCCCTTGCTGTAAGTTTGGATTATTCTTTTCCCATAAAGGTATTAAAGTACCTCGACAAATGAAAACGTTCCAGCGATATATTAAATTAATCATTTCTTGACTTTACAGGAATATTTTTCTAAAATTAATCTATACAAACGTCCAAAACAAACGTCCAACGTCCAAAAAATTATTTTTTATCAGGGAGAACAATTATGAGTCCTTACAAAACCATAAAACCCATTTTCTCAACTCTGGCCATAGTCTTAATCCTGTTTTTTTATTCCCCCTCTGCCAGTGCCTTTGATATTTTTTTAGGCACAGCCGAACCAGGCACATTTTCTCATTTTTCAGGCCGACTGATTGAGAGGACAATCAAAAAACAGATTAAAGGGATTAACTGCAAGGTTATACCGGGTTCCGGGGATATTCATAGCCTTACAAATCTTCAGCAGGGCTCTCTCGATATCGCATTGATTGATTCACGCATGCTCTATGATGCAATTAACAAAACCGGATATTTTAAGTTTCTTGATATCAATTACAAAAACGTACGCCTTCTTGCCCCCCTATATGATGTGCCGATCACACTTATTGTCGGCAATAATACCGGTATCAAAAAGCTGGATGACCTCAAGGGGAAACGGATTAATGCAGGTGCGCCCCTATCCCTTCAAAACCTTTTGTTTGAGACGATTTCAACGGCAAAAAACTGGTCAAAAAAAGATTTTATGCTGGTGACTGAAATTTCAGATTCCCAGTCCCAGGATACTATGGCCTTTTGTCACGGCACGGTAC
>JAGLLQ010000213.1 GCA_023140455.1 Desulfobacteraceae bacterium
GGTGACAGGGTTTCTCCATATAAAGCTCCTGCAACAGAGAAAAAGATTGCAATAGTTGGTGGAGGAGTTGAAGGACTTTCTGCTGCATATTTTAGTGCAAGACTGGGGCATGATACTGTTGTTATGGAAGCAACTGATCTTGCAGGAGGCCTTCTGCGTATAGCTATTCCAGAAAATAGATTACCCCAGGAAATTTTAGATTATGATATTGAGGGTATTATTGAAACAGGTGTTACTATAAAAACCAATCAGAAGGCGGGTGTGGATTTTACTATACCTGATCTTCTCAAGGATAAGTTTGAAGCAGTTTTTATTGCAAGCGGCGGCTGGGACAATAGAATTGCAAGGGGTGATATTGACGAAGTTGTAAATGTTTTTCCAGGTGGGTCCCTTTTAATAGATTTATTCAGGATAGATATTGAGAACAGTGATCAACTCCCCTATGGAAAGAATGTGATCATTGCCGGTGGCGGTGGCATGATCCCTGAAGCTGTTACTATCTTAAAAGAATACGGTGTGGAGAATATTTCGGTTATTTCCAGAAAAACCATTGAAAATTCTTCATTTGATAATGAAACAATTAAAAAATTAGAAAGCCTTGGCGCTTCAATAGTATACAACGCAGGAATTAAAAAGCTTTTTGGACAAGAAGATACTTTGACCCATATTGAATATACTGAACTTGATACCGGTATAAGGCATACTATTGATGCCGATAGTTTGATAATTGGTTCTGGTCGCTTCCCTGAATTGTGCTTTATTAATTCTGACAGGTCTTCTAAAGGAGAGGGCGACGAAGCAGATCAGGATCAGGATAAGACTTTGCTCCCATTGCAATGGGAAGGTGTTGAGATATATAAAGAACCGTCAGATATGCGCGAACAGGGACTGCTTTCAAGCAAAGATTCAATAAGCGGTTATAGCGCAGCAATAACAGCAATTAACGGAGGACGTAAGGCATCTGTTTTAATCCATCATCTAATGTATGATATTCCTTTTGAACTCCCTTTAAACATAATTACAAAACAGTCTGTTATTCAGCAGGTTAACCAACTTGAGGAAGTAAATATCCAGGCAAGAAATATTATGCCTGTAGCTGAAGAAAAAATAGGAAGTATTGTAGAGCATTATTCAGGATTTTCTAATGAGGCTGCTTTAAAAGAATCAGAAAGGTGCTTGAGGTGCGGAATATTGTGCTATGAGCGGTCAGAATAAGTGTAATATAAGTTTTCAAGCACAATAGTGTAATATCAGTACCATAAGTATAAATGCAGCAATATGCCGCTTCTGATTGGTTGGTTTTCTATGACAAGGAGCAAAAAGGTCACTGCTCTTTATAAGCCCAAATCATTAGAGCCTCGATATTTTTAAGACAATATGACTGCTCTTCAATTCTTTTTGTCCTGATGATCATATAAAACCAACCAACCAGAAGCTGCTGTCGTGACAGTAGTCAAAGGTCTTAAACTAATATGGTTGAACTTTTTGACTTGACTACTATCACCTCCCATATTAAAAAAAAGTTATAAAGGGTTTGATTGTTAAATACTTGATTTATTATCAAGGCAAATAGACTTGGTAATAAATGGTTCTATGTAACAAAATTCTTATAGAGGGGAATATGAAATCACCTGATGAAATTTGTGAGGAATACTATGAAATGAAAGTTAACCTTACCATTAAACCGAAGGAAGATGATTACATTTTCATAGAAGGTGATACTGATTCTTTGGAATTTCTTGGAAAGCTTATAATTGCCCAGGCAAATTTTCAGAAAGATTGTGGGTTTCAAATTGCGCCTGGTGGTGCAGGCGATGCTCATTTTTCAAATGATTCAAAATTAGGCATTTATATACATCGCTTACCGTGTGAACATGGCAAAATCGATCATTCCAAATAAACCATTTTCACAGAACCAATCGCTGGAGAGGAAACGCCATAGCTGGCGTATCTCTCAGCTCAACCGTTCATAGAGGTACATCAATTGCTTAAATTTATACCAGCCAATGAATTAAAAAAAGAGTATGATGTGTTTGGTCATTTTTACTCTATCAGTAATATAGATTGCAGAAGCGTACTTGAAATAGTCAATAAAGAGAATAACATTAAGGAACTTGATTCATTATCTTTAATGTCTCCGGATGCCATATTCATAATGATGAACCCTGGTTCATCAAGGCCTTTGAATGAAGTGAATAATATCATTTCCATTAATAATGTTGAGCAACTTGAAGTGTCACTTGTCCCGACAAAGCCAGATACAACTCAATATCAACTTATGCGGGTAATGCATTATTGTAATTGGAAACATGTCAGGGTTTTAAATCTATCGGATATGAGAGACCCTAAAAGTGGAAGATTTGTTGAGAGATATAAAGCAATTGAAAATTATATGGGGTTGAAAGAGCATTCTATTTTTTCTGATGCCAGAGGAAATGAATTAAAGAGAAAATTGAAAAGGAAGAGTGCTGCCCCTGTCGTTTGTGCCTGGGGAGTTAATGCGGAGTTAGACCAGCTAATTGAAAGATGCACCAGGAAAATATCGCACATAACTAAAGTGGGGGGCATTCTAAAGAATGGAACGAAAAACAAATATTTTCATCCATTGCCAACATTGCAAATGGATAAAGAAAAATGGGTTAGTGGTATGGTTGAGCAAATTAAAACACAACATTTATAATGAAATGAAATAGTCGATCAATTTTTTTTGTTCATGTGTTGTTAAATAATTTAAATCACCAGTATGATTGACCATTCGACCTATAGTAATTTTCCACTCCTTTTTTGACTTGGTTGCTTGAACAATGCGATCTATACTGTGACATGATGTACATTTTGTTTCCATGATAATGCGCCCGAAATTTTTTTCTGTTTTATTTTCCTCTTTATTGGTTAATATTATTTTTTGGTTTTGCGATAAAATATTAGCTGTATCAGATTTATTCAACGAGATGTGTTTTAAATCAGACGAGTGTATAAAATAATAACCTGCAGTAATTCCAGTCAGTGTTACAGCAAGAATTAATACAAAGGGCCCCAAAGTAATCAGGTTTTGGGAAAGGCGGGGATATCTGTGTGCAATAATCAATTTTACTGCCAGTAAAGGAATCAAGGCAATAGATAATACAATATGAAATGATACTCTTGCTGATATTTCTCCATTATAGCCTGATATCTTTTTTATCATTATAATTAAAAAAAATAAAAAGATGCATGTGAATAACCATCCTAAAATTTTGTGGAGTTTAGTAAGAAAAATATTACTTGGTCTGGCCTTTGGATTTCCACGCAATTCCAGCATAATAAAAGTCGCACCAATTGCACAGAGTATGAAGGCTATAGACAAAATTGAGTTGAACAATGGACTCATTAAAGCATCTCCAGTTATGCACATTATTTTCATGACCCGGTTGGATTAATACTGAATTAAATTAGTGTACAGCCTGATCTGATGGTCTTTATGCTATATCATACCGGACCAGGCTGTTGAATATTCCTATTTAAAATCATGGACAATGACGAAATCATTGTCTGCTTGTGCCCCATGGCAACCTATGCAGCCCTTTG
>JAGLLQ010000214.1 GCA_023140455.1 Desulfobacteraceae bacterium
CCATTTTCTTTCTCGACATGTTTACTTATAATAGAATGCACATTGTCTAAAATCGATTGTTTTTCATCCTGCTCTAAGTTGGTTTCTTTTTCATTTATAACTAAAAACCAATCCATATCAGAGACTTCTGAAGCTTCATCTCTACCGTATGACCCAGTTACTATTACACATAGGTTTTTGTGCATAGCTAAATCTGATTTTTTTAAACTTTCTTTAACAGATTCCAATATTTCATTCGTGTGTTTTTTTCTTTTTTTCATTATGAATTCATTAGTAATTTAATTCTAATTTTAATTGTTCTTGTATCTCGTCCACAGCACTTCTTTCATTAATAATATACGAGACATACTGTTTTTCTTTGTATTTTCTACAACTAAATCGTTTGAAAATATCGCTACTCTTGTGAGAATCACTTATTACTTGATTAGAATTGATTTTATATTCTCTTTTGGTCACATCAAAAACACATTTTTTTATATTTTGGGCATGCTCTAAGCGAGAGTGTAGAACTAACTTAATATTTTGTAAAATATAAGTAAAATCACGAAAAATAGGTTTTCGACCTTTAGTTAAAGAACTTTCCTTTTTATAAAAAAATGATTCATCCAATCTGTTTTTATTATCTTCAAAATATTCTCGACTTATATGATCAGCAACAGAGCAAATTCCATTAGTAATAAGTAGCTTGTAAACTAAGTTTTTATTTTTCCAGAATTCATCAAGTATAGACTCGTCATTTTCCTGCATTGTTCCAAATGAAGCTTTAGTAATTTTCCTCTTATTTATGCCTTTATTTTTATTTATATACTTAAGGCTTCGATAAATACCATCAATGGTATCAACATTTATTGGCGAATTGAAAATATCAGAAAAAGGTTCATTGGATTTTTGTTCAATAAGATCTACTACTAAAGAAAGGTCTACTTTGTTCAATATTTTATTTAATGAGCTTGTTTTGGATTTAGCTCCCATTAAAAGGTTAGTGCCAGCAATGTGGTGATCTATGCCAAACTCATCCTTAAAGGATGATTCCATACTGTGAGAAAGAGGAGCATGCCCTATATCATGTAACAAAGCAGCTACAACAACATGATCCTGAATTTCTTTGCTGTAATTTCTAATCTTACAAACATAGAGTGCCAACTCTGCTACACCAATAGAATGCTCATACCTTGAGCTTTTGTATTGTTTAGAAGTTGTATAATCAATTGCACCAAGGAAAGAAATTTTTTTTAAACGCTGAAATGATTCGGAACATATAATGTTTTTGTAGAAGCCATTGCCAAATAGTTCATTTTTAAGGAAGGGTTCTGAATTAATATTGTAACTATCTGGTTTGTTATAAAAAATATTCATTTAGTTTCCAATAAAATCTAAGCCACAAAAATTATGACCATAAATTGTAATTCAACACTCTTTTGACGTTAAATGCTCAGTGTTTAGCTTTCAATTTAATAAAAGTATAGCATATTATTTAAAATACAACATGTATTATTTATATAACTCCATCATATTTAGCAAGCCTAATGTCTATTTAACTAAACTTTTTGTGATCTTATTGCATAGGTAGTTTTTTCAATAAATCACAATACCACACGACCGTCACTTGCAAATAAAAACTGTAACAATAAGTTTACCAGTTTTTTTTCTGTATATCACACAAAAATAATTATTGTATAATATATAAAATTTCTATCAAAAAAAGATGAGCCCGACAACATTATTTTTGAAAAAACGATAATTTCTAACTGGCTAACACTCAAATATCCATGATAAAGAAGATTCTGAGTAATTCCAAATTTAACTATATAACCAAAACAAAAGTTACAACTACTTGCATTATCTGTAATTCTTCAAATAACTAATGATATAAATGGCACTCTTAAATCCCTTGCCCTCGGAGCCATCCCCGCATGGCTTAAAATAGATTCAAAATAGGTGGTGTCAATGTTTGCCGGAGGCAACGGAGCGAAGCGGAGCATGACATTGACACATTAAGCCGATTTTGAATCTATAAGCCATAAAGGAGGGGATGGCAGAGAGGGAAAGGGATGATCCTATGCCCTTGGTGAATCCTTAAATTTAATTACCATTTAATAATTTATTGTTTTAACTTGCGCGTCATTATTAAACATAATAATGTTTGATAGTTTAACTAAATAGAGGGATAAAGTGATTTTATTTTTTAACCATGGATGCTAAAAATTTAAAAAAATGGTCAGAAACGCATAGCCCCTTTGTTTCACTCTATTCTTCATTTGTTGCTACATGCGTTGAATCCATCTCTGAGCAATCAGAAGTAATAAAAAATAAAACAATTTTAAAAATCTTTGGGGATGTCCCTTCAATAAAACAGTGGTTGCAATTCTATAATACTGATCCTATATCTTTAGAAGAAAGTTTAAAAATGTTCAAAAACTATTTCGATGTTGAAGCCTTTTTACCGAAAAATTTACAATTTTATGGAGATTTTATTAATGAAAATGACGATACAGCTGACATTAGCGGAGAGTTATTTGATGAACTATGCGATGAATTAGAAATAAATACTAATGATGATAAAAATTTTGTTTTTGAACAACCCGAACTTAAATTTTTTTTTACAGTGACTTTCCCATGTTTTCTATTTTATACAGAATCTTATCAGAAACTATTCAAGCAGGCACAAGAAGGTTCTATGGAGAGCCTTGATAAAATACTTCGATTGGATCCTTCTGTGTTAGGAGATCCACTGATTTTTCAGCATTTTCACCATGCATCAAAACAAGAAAACCAAATGCACTATGATATTATGGCGTCTGCTTTGCAAAAACCCCTAAAAGGGAAAGTGGATATTAAAAAGATAAAATATCAATTGGCAGGGCTCATCGCATTTATTTCTGAGCGATTATTTGATAAATTATCTGCACCTGAAATTGTGAAGCTATTCAGAGCCCTTGCCGAAGACTGCAACCGGCCGGAATTAGCATTAGGATTTGATACAGATAAAAATAAATCAGTTAATAATGAGTCTATTGCCCAGCACATAAGAAGAGAAAAACAATTCTGGGAAAACCTAGTTAACCCCTACATAAAATAGATTTTTTATGTAAGGGTACTCCTACCAACAATGCGCTAAAATCTCCTAAGAAGTCAATAAACAGTCTTTGTTTATTGGAAAATTTAAACTGAGAGTCTAAAAATGCATAATGATTAAAGCAAATATTTAGATCAGTTTGTATCATTGAACTCTCCATATGAAAGGGAGATATTCTCATGAAAAGTAATTTAATTAAAAAAGCAAATAGCAAAAAAGGTTTAATTAAAAAAGATTCAAATAAAAAAAATTGTAATTGTACTAATTTTATTATTAGAAATAATTGTGAAAGCAGCATTAATTCAGGTAAAAAAGAATATAATTGTAATAATAATTTAAATACAAAAGATTTAGATAATAAAAAATTAAATAAAAATAGTTTTAATAAAAACAATTTAAATAAAAAAAACTTAATTAAAAAAGATTTAATTAAAGAAAATAAATTATTAAAAAATAATTCTTCTAAGAAAACCTCCGGGGGGCGGACTACTATCAGCCCCCCCGCAAAAATAAAACAAGCCTCTAAGTCTGGAATAAGAATTTTAGCATCAAATATTGATACAATTAAATTATCAATTAATATCGTTTGGAAGAATCAATCCTTTTTTTTAAAATTAAAAGAAGCAAAAAGTTTGGCTGTAACGAATAATTCTGAATATCCAATTTCATTTTGTATTAATAATACTAATCAAAGTGACTATTATTTTAATATTAAAGAATATGGCTCCCAAGGTTATGAATGGATTCTTTTAAATCAAGAATATTCATTATTAATAGGTAATTGGGAAAAACCAAAATCAAGGCCAAGCGTACTATTGTCCATACGGTCTGAAACTTTATGGCGAAAAGGACCAAGGGAAGCTATTGATTTTATTAAAAATTTTCTTGAAATAAATGATGGTACATTACTTGAAACTAAAATAAGCAGGCTTGATTTATGTGTAGATGCTTTATTCCCTGTTTTTTTATGGAAAATTAATATGCTTAACTATAAAGTCACCAGAGCTTCAAGTACAAAAGCATTCTTTACTCACAACATTCTTTCTGGGGTTACAATTGGGAAAAGCGACATATCAGCCCGAATGTATGACAAGCCTTTAGAAATAAAACAACAATCAAAAAAAGATTGGATGTTTGATGTTTGGAATATTCAGAAAGTTCCTGACGATTTCAAAATCATTAGAACTGAATTCCAATTAAGAAGAGAAGTCATTAAAGAGCTTGGTATTCATACACTTGATATACTGTTCGAAAGGATATGTAATATTTGGGCTTATTGTACAAAGGAGTGGTTAAAATTTCAAGATAACCGTGATAAACAATCTCACCAAAGAAACACCTTTTCTTGGTGGAGAGAAATCCAAAACGGTTTTAATGGTATGGAATCTGGTCATCCTTCTATTAGGTGTAAAGCTTCCAATGCTGACAAAGAGGCACTCTCTCAACAGATAGTTGGTTTGTTATCATCTTATGCTGCAATAGAAATGGAAACTACTAATCTTTATGAAGGAACTGAAGAATTTTTAGAAACAACCTTAGATTCCTTTTATGACAATCTCACTGTGAAAAACCCAGCTGGAACAGGGTTTCAGGAGCGTGTTGAAAAAAAGAAAGCTAAATATCAGAGAGTGAATAGAAAAATGATGGAGTCTTTGGAGTTGCGTAAGCAATTAGGATTTAAATAAAATTCAAATTAGATAGGCAATCAAAACTAATTTAATATAAAGAAGGAAATATTGACTAAAATGCCACCTAAATATAAAGTACAATTAAATTCGAATTTAATTGTAGAGGTGTGCATGAAAGGTAATATTTATACTCGCCAAAAATGTAATATATGTGGAGGGAAGCTTACCCATAATGAAAGACGGAACGGATGTTTTTGCGAAAAGCATCCCAAAGAAAGAGCTTCAGGTCAATTTTATATTAAATTTGGTAAAGATATTAACAAACGATTTAAGACCTATGAAAAATCGGCGCGATATCTGACAGGATTGCGTTATGAAACAGATGCAGGGAAATTTGATGTCAGAGATCATATGTCTGGTAAACCTCTTAGTTTTTTTAATCAGGCAAAAGAGTATCTGCAATTTAAGAAGACGCAGAACCTTTCTACATACAGGGCTGTTGAACGCTATATAAATAGAGCTGTTGATTTTTTTGGGGATCAGAATGTAAAACATATTAAAAAGAAAAATATTAATCAATTCTTACAATCCCTTCCTAATATTTCAGAAAAAACCAGAGCGAATTATGCTTCTCAGATCAGAGATTTTTATTATAATTTTTTATATGAAGAAGAAGAAATATTGACTCTTGTTGACTTGCCCAAAATGCCAAAAATAGAATTCGAGCTTGGTTTTAGAAAAATTATTGGTATTGAAACAAGGGAAAAAATTGTTGATCAGTTTAAAAAGAATACCTACAAAAAGAATCCAAAATTATGGTTGGCTATTGATATTCTTTGTGCTTATAACAATTTGAGACCGGGAGATCTGCCAAGATTAAAAGAAGGTGATATTGATTTAGAATATGGTGTGATGACTTTTTGGAGGCCAACTAAATCAAAAAGGAAAAAAACTCCCAAAGTAATTAGAATCAGAATGTTGGATTACCATATAGAAGAGTTTAAAAAATTGAAAAAAGAATTCCCTGCAACAGATAGTATGATCTTTTTCAGGCATACAGCATTAAGCGGTAGAAAAGCAGATACACCATTGAGCGAAAACTATCTTTATAAACAATGGAAAAAAGCTTGTGCTGATCTTGGAATATATGATCTTGATTTATATGGTGGAACAAGGCATTCAACTACAACAGCTATTGCAAAAGAATTAGGTAAAGATAGGGCAAGAAAATTTTCAGGTCATCATACTGATAAAGCATTTGATCGATATTGCCAAATTGGTGATGAAGACACTTTTGATTCAGCTCAGATTATGGCAAGAATTCGAGGCAAGGTTATTAATTTTTCTAAGAATAATGATTATGTGACTACAAATAAAAAATAGGAATTAATCATCATGAAAGAAAAAATCTACAATCTTTATTATATAATAGAAAACGAGCTTATCCAACGATTAGGAGCAGTAGAACATACTCTATCTGGAAGTGATAAGGAGAAGACTGATTTCTTGCAAATCAATGTTGAAAAAGACTTACAAAATATAAAATACTTCCCTGTCCCTGATAGGTTCCAGCTTGTAGATGAATCGTCAAGTACAACAATTAAAGGTATTTTAAGGCTTGAAACATTTAATAGGCTTCAAGAAGTTGGTAAGGCATATGAACTGTTTAGTGAAGTGTTTGATTACTATGATACTATCCGAGAACCTTTAATTTGTTACACTGGTGTCAAAAATGGCAAGCCTATTGTAGACTATATACGAAATATTTTTAATAATGAAAAATTATGTTCTCAGATCCATTTCCACTCAGCCCCTGACTACTTAATAAAATACATAGATGACAAAGGTTTCCATATCGATGAGTTACTTAATGATGATTTCATGAAAGCTATAAAACTTCTTTTCAATAAAGGGCATTATATTAGTGCAACAAAGTTGTTGTTATCAGCAATAGATAGTTTTGCATTTCTTGAATTTGGAGATGAAAAGAATATTTTTAAGATTTGGGTCGATCAATTCTTAAATTTGAAGGAATTACAAATTACAGCAGATGAGATTTGGGAATTAAGAAATTCGATTCTGCATATGACGAATTATGAATCAAGGAAAGTATCTAAAGGCCAAATTAAAAAATTGATCATATGGATTGTAGATGTAGAAAGCAATTTGCCAAATGAAACAAGCGATGGAAAATATATTAATATTAATAAACTTTATTTTGAAACGGCCAATGCTATTGAAAAATGGATAACTTCAATGAAAGATATTGAATCGTTTATAAAACGCTATGATTTAATTATTTCAGATTCAAGATATTCAAAAGTGGTTTTTAAAGAATAAACTTTTCAACTGCACCATTCCCGCACCAATAAGAAAAGGGGAATAAAACAATTTTATTTAATCATTTCAAGAGCTTAATGGCACGCCCGGAGGGATTCGAACCCCCGGC
>JAGLLQ010000215.1 GCA_023140455.1 Desulfobacteraceae bacterium
CTGCTTCAAGAACGTTAAAACCATCTTCTGCCATAAATGATTTAACCTGATTTCTGAAAAATGCTGAATCCTCTGCAAACAATATCGTTTTTTCACTCCCTTCTTCAAGGAGTTGTTCCTTGGTTACAACATCTTTTTGAAACCATTCAGGATTCATTTCTTTCATGAAATCAAAAATATCAATAAGTAGGGTTGTTTTTTTATTGATAATCATTGATCCGGTTATGCAGGATTGTCTTAAAGTGCTTTCATCAATCTCAAGGGCTATCTCAAGTGCGTCTACAGGAGGGGTGACCATAAGTCCAAGTTCTTTGTCTTTTACTTTAAATACAATCACTTCCTGTTGTTCTCTTGTGGGAAGAGGTTTCACGTCTGCAGCCTGAGAAATTTCATAAAGAGGCAATGCACCTCCTCGATATTGCACCACTTTTCTATTGCCAACCTCTTCAATGCTTGACAGATTAATTCTTTCAATTCTTTCAACAATATTAAGAGGTGCTGCAAAATGTTCTGTTTCATCATTTCTGAAAGTAAGTAGTGCTACTTTTTCGCTGGCTCGCTCTCTACCCGAAGCAGCGGCTTTTTTTACAGATTTTTTCTTGGTAATTGCTGTTAGATCAGCCATCTGGGCAAGGCTTGAAATATCAAGGATGAGAGCTACTCTGCCATCTCCCATTATTGTAGCTCCAGCATAGGCAGCACATTTTTTTAAGTGTCGCCCTACTGGTTTGACTACGATCTCTTCAGAGTCAAGAAGTTCATCAACAACAAGTCCGTATTTGAATGCACCAGCAGACACTACAGCTATATTCAGAGCACTTGAAGCATGATATCTTCTGTCTTCTTTCTGCCTGTCAGGGATGTCCGGCTGTTTATCATCCTCATTTTCCCCTATGATATCTCCCATGTTGTCATCATCAATTTCTTCAAGTTGCCTGGAACGCCTGTCTGCAACATTTTTTCTTCTATCATCGTATTGGAGGTCATCTTCCGGATTAATGAAAGTTTTTTCAATCCCAAGGACCTCAGTAAGATTAAGGAGTGGTAGCAGCTCACCTCTCAATCGAACAACACTCGCGTCGCCAACTTTTTCAACTCTTGTTTTGATATCGCTCGCAGGAATTCTTAAGAGTTCATCAAGATTTACCTGGGGTATAGCATATTTCTCATCGCCTACTGCGGCTATCTGACTTGGAATTATGGCAAGGGTTAAAGGTAATTTGATCTGGGTGGTGGTCCCTTTGCCTGGTGTAGACTCAAGTTCAATGATCCCTCCAAGGAGTTCTATGTTTGTAATAACTACATCCATGCCAACACCTCTTCCGGAAACATCGGTTACCTCTTTGGCGGTGGAAAATCCTGCCATAAAGATAAGTTCTATCTTTTCTTTGTCTGACATCTCTGCAATTTGATTTTCAGTTACAAGTCCTTTTGAAAAAGCAACAGTAGAAATTGTTTCAGGGTCAAGTCCTTTGCCATCATCTGAAATTTCAATATTAACCTGACCTGCTTCATGGAATGCTTTTAATTCTATTCTACCTGTTGCATCTTTTCCGGCCTGTTCTCTTTCAACAGGAGATTCAATGCCATGATCAACAGAGTTTCGGATCAGATGAGTTAAAGGGTCATTTATTGATTCGAGAATGGTTTTGTCCAGCTCTACTTCCTGTCCTTCGATTATAAGGTCAATTGATTTTTCTAAATCCCTTGACATATCTCTTACAATTCTTGTGAATTTGGTGAAAATATTTCCAATAGGCTGCATTCTTGTTTTCATGATTGCTTCCTGTAATTCAGAAGTAATCATATCAATGCGCTGGCTGGATTGTTCAGTTGCCTTTTCATTGGAAGAGGTAACACCCTGCAAAAGTTGATTCCGGCTTAGAACAAGTTCGCCTGCCAGATTCATAAGAGTATCAAGCAGGTTAACATTTACTCTTAACGAGGTCTGCGGTTTTGTGGATCCGATTGCTTTTGCATCCTCAGTTGCAACCGGCTCTTCAACCTTGACTTTTTCAATTTTTAAAGCTTTTTTGACAGGTTTTTTTGCAACTTTCTTTTTAGCTTCATTTTTAACTTCAGGCTGTTTTTTTTCTATAACAACAGGTTTTTTCTTTTCAATTTTAGTTTGTTTAACCGGCTCAGTGTCTTTAGTCCCCTGTGAAGATATGATCATATCATCAGTAACAAGATGGATAAACGTCTCATCAATTTCAAAGAGGGTTGAAGCCATGTCATATTCAATAATGGATGAAAAAAGAATTTGAAAGGGAATCCTGGAGGAAAAAGCATCATCGTCTAGAGTCCCAATGGATACAAAATCTATTTTTGAATCTATTATTATGCCAGTTTTCTCAATATTTTGTAGAACATGAAGAGGGTTTTTATTTTTAAGTTGGATATCAGTTATAAGATCATATTCAACAATAAAAATATTTTTCCCATCTTCCCGGTGTTGTTCAATTTCGTATAAAGAAATATCAACAAACAGACCATCGTCAGCAAATTCAATATCAACAAGCTCTGAAATAATTTCAAGCCTATCATCATCTAATGATTCTTTTGTTATGTCTGATAACA
This sequence comes from Desulfobacteraceae bacterium, assembly GCA_023140455.1. The sequence goes on from JAGLLQ010000215.1 coordinate 2,581, forward strand.
TTTCAATATGACTTGAAACGTCTTCCTCATTACTTTGGCTAATATCCTTTAACATCGCTTCAAGTTTGTCAAAACCATTGAGCAGAACACTTATTTTTTCAGAATCCGGGATCAGTTCTTTTTCTCTGATTAAGCCCAGAACATTTTCAAGGCTGTGTGAAAGTTCTTTAATGGTCACAAGCCCCATAAAACCTGCGCCGCCTTTTATTGAATGTGCTGCCCTGAATACATTGTTTACTAAATCAACATCTATATCTGCACCATTTTGTTCAATAGATAATAGATCGCTTTCAATATCTCCAAGGTGGTCAAGAGATTCATCGACATACATTCGTAAGGTTTCATCATCTTCAAACATTATTATTCTCCTGAAAAGTTGAATAGTTACGAACTGAATAAAGTATTATAGAAAAAGTTTACATAAAAAAAAATGAAAAGTCAAACTAAAGATATAAAATTAAAAAATTTTTCGTATTATATCCTGTATTTCAGCCTCAGTTTTAATTTTAAGAATTGAGTGGGTGTTTGGCTTAGCATGGGAAATAGAATTATGGTCAATATCAAACATTTCAGTTATTTGAACTGATTTTAGAGGTTTGTCTGGAGAGAGGATTTCAATGTAATCATCTCTCCTTAAGCTGTTTCTGATTTCAATAATGTACTCATCTTCTGAGTGTTTTTTAATAATTTTCCCAACAAAGTTATGGATTTTTCCATCATGCTTATTCTCATAGTTTGAAAGGATTTGGTCGGGGTCATTAAAAAAAAATCCCGTGCAGTATTTTCTATGATAAACATTGTCAAGTTCCTGTGTCCATTCGGGCATTATAGCATAGTCCAAAGGGTCGTTGAAATATGAATCAATTGCCTGGCGATAAGTTTTTGTTACAGACGCGAGATAATTTACTCCTTTCATTCGCCCTTCGATTTTTAAAGAAGTAATTCCTGTATCGATTATCTCCGGGAGATGCTGGATCATGCAAAGATCCTTGGAGTTGAATATGTATGACCCTCTTTTGTCTTCAGCAAGAGGGTAATATTCATTCGGTCTCATTTCTTCCACAATGGAATATCGCCATCGACATGGATGACTGCATAACCCTCTGTTGCTGTCGCGCAGGGTGTAGAAACTGCTTAGCAGGCATCGTCCAGAGTATGAGATACACATGGCACCATGTATAAATACTTCAGTTTCGATAATTGCTTTTGAAGCGATTTCGTTTATTTCAGCCAATGAGAGTTCTCTAGCAAGATTTACTCTTTTAATGCCCATATTTTTCCAGAATTGAGCAGTATTATAATTAGTTGTGTTAGATTGTGTGGAAAGATGGATATCGATATCAGGTATTATTTCTTTTGCCATCAGTATAATCCCAGGATCAGAAAGAATAACCGCATCAGGATTTATTTTTTTTATTGTTTTTAGAAGTTGCCTGATTTTTTCTTGTTCATCATTTCTTGAATAAATATTTAAGGCAAGATATACTTTTTTATTTTTTTTGTGCGCATACTCAACTGCATCATAAAGTTCTTTTTTTGAAAAATTTCCAGAAAAATTTCTAAGGCTGAATTCTTTTCCGGCAAGATAAACAGCATCAGCCCCATAATGAAGAGCTATCTTTAGCTTTTCAAAATTGCCGGCTGGTGCCAGGAGTTCAGGTTTATTTTTTTTCATCGGCATAAAATTTTAAATGGCACCCCTGGATTTGGAACTATTCTAACGCTGTGATACCACTTGCCTTCGTCCAAAGTCTTGAAGTTTTCCCTTAGTCTGGTTAATGTCAAAATTCAATTATATCAACTCGGCATAATATACAACATAATGCTTTGGAATACTACTTTATAATTAGGTGTATCATGTAAAAAATTTTATAATAATCACTTTGGTGTGTAAGTCGATAACCTTTCAAGATGCTTGATTATTATAAATGAGTTGATAATTTATGTAGCCTGTCAACCAAGGCCTGAGTGTATCCTGGCATATTATTACAGAATGTAAAGTTTTAAATACTATTGATCTTTCTTTGAAATATATGTATTCTTAATTATGTTGCAAAACCATTAAACATATTCTTTGCATTGACTTTTAGAAGAGTAAATAAATCAATGAATATACCTGAAGATATAGGGACTATTCCGCCTAAAGATAAAGATTCTTTTAATATAGCTCTGTTTTTTAAAACCTATTGTATGATATGTATCCCATTATCCTTTTTGGCAATTTTATTGTTAGGACCCTTGAAAGGACTCTTAGTAGTATTGAGTGTTAGTTTTGTTTTAACTCTTTTTGTTATGTTTATTGCTGAAAAGTTCTCCGGTGTGGCGAAAATACTGTACGGTGGCAGGGAAAAAATTTTTTCAATTCGTGAGCAGTCGAAGAGTATGCTTAGGACTGCCAAACTCGCGAGGAGAGGCAAGGATTATATAAAAGCCATAGCGATCGTGGATAAAATCCTTCAACAAGATCCCAGATTTTATGAAGCCATGCTTGTAAAAGCCGAGATATTACATGAAGGCTTTATTAAAACTGATAGTGCTAAGAAATATTTAAGGGAAATCATGAAGAATACACTGCCTGATGAAAATATTCATATTTGGGCTTCTGCTTTTTATGAAAAGCTTGAGAAAAATACAGAATAGTTAATAGAAGTTGGGCTCGATTTTGTCTGCAAATGTAATCAATAATGGGTGCACATTTTAATTGCACTTCCTTTAAATGGTGCCCCCGGCAAGAATCGAACTTGCGCACATGGATTAGGAATCCAATGCTCTATCCACTGAGCTACGGG
>JAGLLQ010000216.1 GCA_023140455.1 Desulfobacteraceae bacterium
TATGATTTTAAATAATCAGGATCTGTTTTAATAGCTTCTTGTAATGCGCTTTCAGTTTGTTTAAGATTTTTCTGGCTCTGGTAAACTTTAGCTTGAGTGTTGTAAATTAATGCTCTGATTCGGTTATTATTATCAGCAATTTTTAGTTGGCTCTCACATAAAAGATGTGCGTTTTCAAAATTTTTCTGGGCAACATAGTTTCTGATTCTTAGATTAAATACATCAAGGAGATTATTGTTGATGCTAAAGGCTTTACTAAGAAGTTCTTCTGCCTTTTTATATTGTTTTTGTCCGGATTTTATAAGTGCAAGCTGAAAATATCCTCTATCATTTGTCGGATCAATTTTAATGAGTTTGCTAAAACCATTTTCTGCTTCTTGAATTTTTTTTTGTAGAACATTTATATTTACCATGGTCAAAATTGCACGGTAGTTATCAGGTGCAATATTAAGAGCTTCAGATGCATGTTGTTCAGCCCGATTAAAGGATTGTTTACGAAAGTACAGGTCAGCAAGCAGTAATCTTGAATTAAGATGCTTTGGGTTAAGTTCAATAGCTTTTGTAACTGCTGAAGCAGCAAGTTCTCTTCTGTTAAGGCCGATGCTGGTAAGTGCTTTATAATAATGAATGCGGAAATCAGAAGGTTCTTCTTTTTCAAGAGTTTGTATGTCTTTTAAGGCTTTTTCAAAGTCTCTTTTGAAAATCATTATTTGGGATTTCAGCAATCTGGTTTCAAAATAATTTGGTCTTTTTTCAAGTATTGCAGAGATAATTGAGTTTGCTTTATCAAGATTCTGATTTTCATAATAGAATTTAGCAAGAGCATGTTTGGCGGCAATATTGTCAGGATTTTCCAGGGCGGCATTTTCGTATTCTGTTATTGCTTTTTCTTTTTCATTAGTTTCCCTGTAAAATTCAGCAAGGACTAAATGAGGTTTTACTTTGTCAGATGCAATATCAATTGCTTTTTGGAAAGATTTTTCAGCAAAGGCATGTTTTTGACGCTTTAAATAGAAGTTTCCCAGAATGATCAGGATATCAGAGTTTTCAGGGTTATTTTCTGCTGCATTTTTTATCTGTTTTTCAGTCTTATCATAATCTTTTCTGCTAAAGTAAAAACCTGCCAGGTCAAGCCTTGGTTTAATGGCTTTGGGCGATACCTCTGTAGCTTTAATAAGAAGTTTTTCAGCCTGATCAAATTCTTTATTGAAAACTTTTATGCGGGCAAGCCCTTGCAGAGCTTTAGTATATGTGCGATCAAGCTCAATAATTTTTTTATAATTTTTTGATGCATTGTCAAGGTCTTTTTCTACAATCAATAATTGAGCTTGTAAATATAAAGCTTCTATATTTTCCGGATCGCTTGTTAGAACTTTTTCAATTCTTGTTTTTGTTTTATCTTGATTTTTGCTTAAAAAATAGAGTCGGGCAAGGTTTATTAAAACATCTTTATTTTCAGGTGCTATGTTTTCTGCGTTGGAGTAATATTTGAAAGCATTCCTTGGATCACCAAGCTTTAACATGGTGTCACCGAGTTTTACAAGGGCTTCTGTGTATTTATTATCTATCTGAATAGCATTCTTATATTCGATTTCAGCTTTTTTGTATTGCTCTTCCTGAAAGTATTTATTCCCTTTATCAAAATGACTCAGTTTTTTTTCCTGATCGCTTAAACATCCTGTAAAAGAAAAGAAAATTATTATATAAAAACAGATAATTTTTGAAAAAAATTTCATCAACACCCTCCCGGTGAAACTGGAATAATGGACATTTATTATGAAAAACATTATAACATTAATATTTAAGCACGAAAACAATTAATAGTATAGGAAAGAACAATTTGTCAATTGAAAATAAAAAATATGAATATTTACCTTATATAACGCCTTTTGCATTATTTGCCCTATTAAGTTATTTTGGCTGTTTGTCAGTTATCCCTGAGGCATACGTATATCCTGTCAAAGCAATTGTCACAACAATAGTCTTAGTGTTTATCTGGAAGTATGTTAAGAATGAAGTTTGTTTTGAGTTTGATTTAATTGCTGTCATAGGCGGAATTATTGTGTTTTTATTCTGGACGGGTTTAGAAGGTGTATATCCATTGATAGGGAACCCAATAGGCTTTAATCCATGGGAACTTTCTTCAGGATCTTTTGTGTATATTTTGATAGTATTCCGGTTATTTGGAGCAAGCCTGGTTGTACCGATTATCGAGGAATTGTTCTGGAGATCATTTGCGTTAAGATTTTTAATTGATACAAATTTTTTAAATATCAGGCCCGGCACGTTTTCTGTATTTTCGTTTATTTTAGTTTCAATTTCTTTTGGGTTTGAACATTATAGATGGCTGCCCGGAATACTAGCTGGATTTGTTTATGCCCTGTGTTATTATCGCACCAGGAATCTGTTTTCTCCTATTCTTGCACATGCAGTGACCAATTTACTTCTAGGGATTTATGTGCTGTGGTCTGGTCATTGGTCGTTCTGGTAAGCCGTGATTTCAACACGGCGGTTCATCTGCCTGCCTATGGGAGTATCATTGCTTTCAACAGGATTTTCATTTCCAAGTCCTCTTACTATGATTTGTTCTGGCTTGATTCCTTTGCCTAATAGAAAGCTTTTGACAATGTTTGCTCTTAATTTAGAAAGATTAATATTGTATAGAGGTGCACCCCTTGAATCAGTATAACCGGTAATTTCCATTTTTGCATCAGGGTAATTTTGAAGAAATTCTGCATATTCATTTATCAAAATCAAGCCGTCTTTGTTAAAATCATTGGTGTTATGGTTGAATCTGATAATGATAGTTTTTGTTTCAAATGGTGGAGGCGCAGGTTTTGTTTCAGTTGATTTTTTATCATCAACTTTTGAATTTTCGTTATTTTCGGTTAAGGCTATGTTTGTTTTATTTTGATCTTCTAAAGGCGATTGGACAGGAGTTGTTATCGCTAGTTGTTGTTTGTCAGCATTATGATAAAGAAAAATAAGCATAATAAGTAATATGCATAGAGCAAAAGCAGGCATTGCTATAAGTAAGGTTTTGAGTTTTATCGAAATTTTTTTTAAAATATTAAATGCAGCTTTTTCATCAGGGGATGGGATTTGAATTGTAGTGGATTCGGTTTCTTTATGTTCTAAGGTATCAACTTCTAATGTTTCCGAGTCGCTTGAAGTCATTCCTGAAGGTATATCAAGTTCTGCAGCACATTCTTGTACAATAGATTCATCTATTTTTTTTTGTTTATTAACATATCCTGATAAAAGGCAATGATCGCAGAGAATATTGATCCTACGGGGAGCTCCTTCAGCATGTTGATGGATCTTCTGAACAGCACTATTAGTAAATAATTCGCGAGAAGTGCCTGCAACCTTCAGACGGTGTTTGATGTAGTCATAGGTCTCAAAAGTGGTAAGAGGATGCAAATTATAGTTAAGGGAAAGCCGTTGCCTTACAGCTCGGTTGGATTTTTTTAAAAGAATGTCATTGAATTCATTTTGGCCGACAAAAAAAATATTCAAAATCTTTGACTCAGCCCGATCAATATTGGAAAGCAGACGTATCTGTTCCAGCATCTCATCTGTCAATAATTGTGCCTCATCAATAATCAGCAGTACTTTTTTCCCGTTTTTTGCAGCATTCATTAAAAATTTTTTAAAACTTATCAGAAAACTACCTTTGGTCTTAAAGTCTTCCTCCATTCCAAATGAGTAAGCTACATAATTAATGAAATCGATAAAATCAAGGTTGCAGTCTGGTACTGAAGCACAGATGATACCATTGTTATTCTTAAGACTCTGGAGTAAGGTATTTATTAGAGTTGTTTTTCCTGTGCCCACATCTCCTGTGAGCAATACAAACCCCTTGTTATTAATTATTCCGTATTTCAGGGTTGCCAAGGCTTCTTGATGCTTTTCGCCTGCCCACATGAATTTAGGATCTGCACTGGTTTGGAAGGGCTTAGCTTTAATATGGTAAAAGTTTCTATACATAAAAAAAAATTAGAGGCTGTTTAAAAATTCCATATCTTTATGTTGTTTTTTTTTTGTTCCAATAACAATAATTTCAATCAAGTTGTCTTTATTTCTTGTGAAATAGAGCCTGCCATTATAGCCGAAAATAATTTCAAAAAAAGATGCTTTATTTCTTTTACCTAAAAACACTTTGCGCTTAATAATAACGTTTTCAGAATTATTATTCAACTGATGGATGATTTCCTCTGCTTTGATTTGCATTTCCTGGCTCAATTCATTAAAACTGGTCATTGCTTTACGGCTAATATTTATATTAGTGTATAGCACAGTAAATCTTTTGGCAATGAAATCAAAAGTTTTTCTTTTATTTGCCCCGTGTTTTCTCCTTTCGAGTTTCCGGGATTCTTTTTCTTTTTTGAGTTTAATAAAAGGATTAAGCTTTTCTTCAAGATTAACAATCTCAAGGAACATTTCGTCTTCATTAATTTTTGCTTTTGTTTTATTTTTTTGGTATTTTTCGTTTAAGGATTTTATATTGTCAAAAAGATGTTTCTTTTCATCTCTAAGCCCATCAATTTTTTTTCCCCGCTTTTTTTCAACTGCTTCTGATTTGTTAAGACCTATGTTATAAAAAAATATAAAAATAGCCAGGAAAAGAAAAATATAAATTACAAGTACAAGGAAGGCGAATTTAGTACCATACCCCAGCTCAACAGAAACATTTATATTAAGTCCGTTATTTATGATTTCCCAGTTTTTTATAGCAATGGTAACAAGAGCATCGCTGGGTTCGTTGTCTATGTCCTTATCAAAAAGAGTATAATATGAAGGATAGATGATTTGTCCATTGTTTGTTGTAATTATTATCTCAATATTTATTCCAAGTTTTACAACCAGAAAATCGTTTTTTAAAAACTGAGTCATGTTTTCAACAACAGCTTCATGGATCTTTTTAGTTCCATCAAAAAGGCGATTTGTATCTCCTAAATAAATTTGTTCAATTTTTTGTTGGTATATTGGTTCAAGATAAATTTGTAAAAGAGAAAGTGTGCCTGCATATAATAATGGTGGCATTATCAGACATATAATCATTATTTTAAGTGGAAAAAACCTCAAATTTATTTACTCCCTTAGAAACTTTTAGTATTTTATACAAAAGATAAGACTGGTTGGCAAGAGATTAAATATTATTGGCGCGACCCGGAGAGATTCGAACTCCCGACCCCCTGATTCGTAGTCAGGTGCTCTATCCAGCTGAGCCACGGGCGCGTATGCTGAAGGGTTGTATATACCAAGGATTATAAAAAATTTCAAGTATTAAAAAAAAGTGCGCAGGGTAATATTTTTTAATTTACATAATTTCTCTGTTCTGATCAACGACAATTATAATTTTCTTTTAACGACAATTAAAATTCCCGTTTTCAATATATTCCAACCTATTAATTTTATACATAATACTTGCAAAATATGGTAAATATTCGGTCAAGCACTTCA
>JAGLLQ010000217.1 GCA_023140455.1 Desulfobacteraceae bacterium
TTTTTCCCACCAACACATATCCAAAGTAAACTTGCAGAACAATGGTGTCAAGAAGTTGAAAAACAAACTAATGGCGAAGTTACAATAAAATATTTCCCTGCAGGAGCACTTGCAAAACCAACAAAAATTTATGATGCAGTTGATATGGGAATTATTGATATTGGATTTGAAGTCCTTTCCTATGTTAAAGGCCGCTTCCCTTTATTAGCTGCTATTGATCTTCCCTGGGGATATACAAGTGGAGTCCAGGCAACAAAAGTAGCCAATGGTGTAGTAAAAGAATTTGACCCAAAAGAACTTCATGACACACAACTTATGTTTGTTCATGCTCATGGACCAGGGCTTATACATACACGGAAAAAAGCAATTAATAATATGGCTGACCTCAAAGGATTAAAACTTAGAGGGACTGGTGCCAGCGCCCTTATCCAACAAGCTCTTGGTGCAACTCCAGTAGCAGCTCCCATGAGTAAAACTTATGAGATGCTTCAAAAAGGTGTTGTTGACGGTTCTTCCCACCCGCTTGAATCAAATAATGGTTGGAAACTTGGTGAAGTTGTTAACTATGTTGTTGAAAATTATTCCACAGCATACACTACCACTTTTGGTGTTTTTATGAACAAAGCTAAATGGGATAAGATTTCTCCAAAATCTCAAAAAATTATCACTGCTTTAAATGAAAAATTTGCTGCAAAACATGGTGAAGCATGGGATGCAAGTGATGAAGCAGGTCTTGCTGCTTTTAAAAAGCATGGTGGGAAAATTATTAGCCAGAGCGATGAAACATCAGCAAGATGGGCAGAAGCTGTTCAACCACTTTTTGCTTCATATGAGAAAAAGGTAAAAGCAAAAGGTATTGATGGACAAAAAATAATCAATTTCATTAAAAAAGAAATGAAATAGTTATATTATAATAAATGACCAATCATTTTAATAATGTTTGGTCATTTATTTATTTTTACTTAATTAATCTTACTTAGCATTCAGGATTGTTTCTATGCAAAATATTTTAAAAATTTTAGATAAAATATCAAATTTTTTGAAAGTCATCAGTGCAATAAGTCTCGCTTCAATGATGTTTCTAACTTTTGTGGATGTTATGGGTCGAAAATTTGCCTCACCAATTTTTGGTTCTATTGAAATTGTTAGCTTTTTAGCAATAATTACAATCACAGCAGCCTTACCTTACACCCATAAAATAGATGGCCATATAGGAGTAGAAATACTTGTTCGCCTTTTACCGGAGAAAGTACAAACTAAAATTAGTTTATTTACCCAATTTATAAGCTTGATTTTTTTCAGTTTAGCAACTTGGCAAATGTTCCTTTATGCCAATGATACCTTAGCATCCGGTGAGCTATCAATGAACTTAGGCTTTCCAGTTTACCTTCTTATGTATGTGGTAAGCTTTGGCTTATTTATATTCTCATTAACTATTATTGAGAGCATCATTAATAATATTAAAAAATTAAGAGATTAAAAAAATGACTCCTACTGTAATTGGATTAATTGGCATTGCAATAATGATCGTAATGTTTTTCACAAAAATGCCCATTGCATATGTTATGGGCATTGTTGGATTTGTTGGCTTTAGCATAATGACAACCCCGGAGATTGGTCTTTCTCTGCTATCCAGAAGTTTTTTTGGCGTTTTTGAAGATTACAATTTAACAACCATTCCTCTATTTATTCTTATGGGACAATTAGCATTTAACTCTGGAATAAGCGGTCGACTGTATGAAGCTGGTTATAAATTTCTGGGTCACATCAGAGGCGGCCTTGCAATGGCAACGGTATCTGCGTGTACTGCATTCGGAGCAGTCTGCGGTTCAAGCCCTGCGACTGCTGCTACCATGGCAACAGTTGGATTACCTGAAATGAAAAAATACGGTTATAACAATGAACTTTCCACAGGTTCTGTTGCTTCAGGTGGTGGAATCGGTATGATAATGCCGCCAAGTGTAGTTCTTATTATTTATGGCATCCTTACTGAACAATCCATTGGTGCTCTCTTTGTTGCAGGAATTTTCCCTGCTCTTCTAGTTACTATTCTTTTTATTTTTTCCATATATATAATTTGTACAATAAAACCGGAACAAGGCCCTCCAGGAGAAAAATTTTCCTGGGCAGAAAAACTTAAAGCCTTACTTGGGTTATTTGAAACATTAATTATTTTTGCAACTGTTATCGGCGGTATTTTTTTGGGATGGTTTACCCCCACAGAAGCTGCTGCAATTGGTGCCTGCGCAGTCCTTTTTGTGGCAATTGTTCGAAAACAGATCACCTGGAAAGGATTTGTTAAATCATTAAATGAAACCATCAGGACTTCCTGCATGGTACTTATGCTTATAGCAGGTGCTGTGATTTTTGGAAAATTTCTGGCCATTACCCGAATACCATTTGACATTGCAGGATGGGTAGCCGGACTTGACATGGCACCTTTCTTGGTAATGGCAGTGATCATCTTTATTTATTTTATTGGTGGTTGTTTCATGGATGCCCTTGCATTTGTTACTCTTACTGTTCCAATTTTTTTCCCTGTTGTACAGGAACTTGGATATGACCCGATATGGTTTGGAGTCATAATTGTTATGGTAACTGAAATGGGAGTCATCACGCCTCCGGTTGGAATAAATGTTTATGTTGTATACGGGGTGGCAAAAAATATTATAGATGATATCCGACTTGAAGCCATCTTTAAAGGGATTTTCCCATTTCTTCTGGCTGTAATTTTAGGCGTTATCATACTTATGATATTCCCACAAATTATTCTTTATCTGCCAAATCTGATGTATAGTTTATGATTGATTACATAAATCCCGGGAGCTTAATTTAAGAGGTATCTTTTGTTTAAGCTCCTGTTTGTTTTATACAATTTAATCTTAGCTAAAAGGATAATAATTACTTATGAAAAATAAAATAAATCTCTTTTTTATTATATTTGCTCTTTTATTTATTTTAACCTTACCGGTTCACCCTTATCCTTTTTGCTATCTTATTAAAGCTGTCCCTGCCCTGTTGGCAGCAATCGGCTGCTTTTTTCTGATTAAAAAACGTTCCGATGCTATGCTCATGGGGATTGGGTTTCTATTCTGCATGGCAGGAGATATCTTTCTTGATCTTGACAGAGAAATCTTTTTTGTTCAGGGATTAGGATCTTTCCTTGTAGGTCATATTTTTTTCTCCATAGTATTTATCCGTAAATTCCACTATTCCTTTTCCAATGCTATTAAGGCAGGTTTTGTTTTAGCTTATCTTATTATACTTTCATTTGTACTGATTCCTCACTTGGGTTCTCTGTTTATACCTGTGGTAGCTTACATGTGTGTTATCGGAATAATGGGTCTAAGTGCTGCATTTTTACAGACCTCATCTCCACATATCTTTATTGGTGCATCTTTATTTGTTTTCTCTGATTCAATTATTGCTGTTTCAAAATTTCTATGGCCTTTTGGGGCAAGTCCTTATTTTATTATGTGTTTTTATTTTTCCTCTCTCTTTTTTATTCAATTTGGGGTAATTAAAGAGTATGGCAAATCTCAGCAAAAAACAGATTAATCTACAAATACAAGAAACAATTGTTGTTGAAGGTAAAGATGATGAAAGTGCTGTAAAGCAAGCTGTCAACGCAGAAATTATAATCACCCATGGCTTTGGCATCTCTGAAGCAACATTTC
>JAGLLQ010000218.1 GCA_023140455.1 Desulfobacteraceae bacterium
CCATGGAAAAATATGATCTCATGCAAAAACTGATGCTCAGGGCACCATTTTTATTATCAAAGCTTGTCATACCTCATATGAAAAAAAGCCTGGATCAAATCGGTGTTATAGCAAATATGTCATCAATTCACGGGCATATCTGTACTGTGAACAAGCCGGTTTATAATATTACAAAATTTGGACTCAGGGCATTGAGCCAGTCAATTTCTGCTGAAGGAAATGGGAAAATCAGATCATTTACAGTGAGTACAGGATATGTAAAGACACCGCTTGCTTTAAACCAGATAGAGGCCCAGGCAGAGCAAAGAGCCATTAGCCAAGAGGAAGTGATTGAAAAAGTTATGATGGGAAGATCTCGCATCAAGGAAATGATGACCCCAATAGAAGTGGCAAATCTGATTATTTACGGATTTTCACAACATGCCAGATATCTTATTGGTGGAGATCTTTTGTTTGATGGTGGATCTGTACTGACATATTGAATTTAAGCTGAACTGAAACCATGGCGGCATCTTTTGGGATGCAGTCTATAATATTTGGTGACCTTTTAAAAAAAAGCAGTTATATGTAACTTTAATCTAAGGAGACGCAAAATGAAAAAAAGACATCTTTTTAAAATCGCAGGTTTATTTCTGGTTTTTTTTGTACTGACTTCCCCTCTAAGGGCGGCAGAGCCTATTAAAGTAGCCCAGCTTGCCTGTTTGACAGGCCCGTATGAAGCCTATGCCAAGCAAGCTGTTGAAGGATTTAAGCTCGGGCTTGAGTATGCAACAAATGGAACATTTGAAGTTCTTGGAAGACCCATTATAGTTATTGTTAAAGATACTCATATGAAACCGGATATGGGTAAACAGCTTTTAACAGCCGCGTTTCAGGATGACAAGGTGGATCTTGCCGTAGGACCTGTTTCTTCAGCAGTTGCCATGGCCTGTCTTCCAGTTGCCAAAGAATATAAAAAAATTCTTATTGTTGAACCGGCTGTAGCTGATTCCATTACAGGAAAAGCCTGGAACAGGTATATATTCAGAACCGGTAGAAACTCTTCCCAGGATGCCATTGCAGGAGCAACAGCCATTGGTGGTCCAGGTGTGAATGTAGCATATATTGCCCAGGATTATACATTTGGCAGGGATGGTGTGGCTACAGCCAAAGAAGCCTTGGCCGCAACAGGCGCAACGGTTGTTCATGAAGAATACATGCCGCTTAATACTGTGGATTTTACTGCACCTGCCCAAAGAATTATTAAAGCCATGAGTAAGGTTAAAGGCAAAAAATATCTTGCCATTTATTGGGCTGGGAAAAACAACCCCACATCAAAGCTCAATGCCATGAAGCTTGATAAAAGATACAACATTAACCTTGCTGTGGGCGGGAATATCATTGATGTGCTTAAAACCTATAAAACTCTTGTGGGCGCAGAAGGTGGAAACTATTACTATTATGAGAGCCCAAAAAATGAGATCAATGACTGGCTTGTCAAAGAGCATTTTAAACGGTTCAACTCACCTCCTGATTTTTTTACCTGTGGCGGCATGAGTGCAGCTCTTGCAGTAGTTAAAGCTTTAAAAGAAGCCAAAACAACAGATACTGAAACCTTGATTCAGACCATGGAAGGCATGCATTTCCAAACTCCCAAAGGAGAAATGGTATTCAGAAAAGAAGACCACCAGGCACTACAGGATATGTATGCATTTAAAATCACAACCAGGGAAGATATTGCCTGGGGAATCCCTGAAGTCACAAAAGTGATTTCATATAAGGATATGGACATCCCAATAAGAAACACGAGCAATTAATTTGGAGTTATTTATGAATCCAGCACCTGTAATAGAAACCCCTGCTGTTGAAACCGTGGACCTTACCATATGTTTTGGCGGCCATGTTGCAGTCAATAGTTTGAATCTTGCGGTTGAACCCTTTTGCCTTAAATCCATTATTGGCCCCAATGGAGCCGGTAAGACCACATTGTTCAATCTTATTTCCGGACAATATGCCCCTACATCAGGACAGGTGCTGCTCAACGGCAAAGATATCACAAAAATGGGTGTTGCCAAACGGACAAATTTAGGCATTGGTAGATCATTCCAGCTGACTAATATTTTTCCAAGCCTCACGGTATTGGAAAATGTCCGTCTGGCCATCCAGGCCAAAGAAAATATCGGCATGGTTTTCTGGAAACATTATAAAGATTATCCTGAACTTGATGAAAAAGCCTATGAATTTCTCAAACAGGTGCTGCTTGATGGTAAGTACATGCTTGAGGCAAGTCTTCTCACCCATGGAGAACAGCGGAAACTTGAAATTGCTATCCTTCTGGCCCTTGATCCTGAAGTTCTGCTCCTTGATGAGCCAACCGCTGGTATGAGCCTTGAAGATGTACCTGCCATTCTTGAGATTATCCAGGAAATCAAATCCCAGAAAAACAGGACTATTCTGTTGGTCGAGCATAAATTTGATATGATCATGGCCTTGTCTGATTCCATTGCCGTACTTCAGGAAGGCAGGATTATCTGTGATGATACGCCAGAAGCTGTTTCAAACAATGAAAAAGTACTTGAAGCTTATCTGGGAGGAGGTGTCAAAAATGAATGATTCGATCCTGTCCCTTGAGGATGTTCATACCCATATCGGCCAGCATCACATCCTCCAGGGCGTTACGCTCAATGTGGAATCTGGAGGTGCGACCATCCTTCTTGGAAGAAATGGTGCTGGCAAATCAACCACCTTAAAGACGATCATGGGGTTGACACCTGCGTCAACAGGTCAAATCAGTTTTAAGGGCAAGGCAATTGAAAACAGAAAAACCCATGAAATTGCACGAATGGGCATGGGGTTTGTTCCTGAAGACAAGGCTGTTCTTTTTAATCTTACAGTGGAGGAAAATTTTCGTCTCTCCATGATTGAAGAAAACGAAAAGACCCATGAAAGCCTGAAAGAAGTTCTGGAACTTTTTCCGGCTTTAAAAAAATTCTGGAAAACAAAAGCAGGCCTTTTATCAGGAGGGCAAAGACAGATGTTGGCCATTGCACGGGTCTTTGTCTGTGACCATGACCTTCTTCTCATTGATGAGCCGTCAAAGGGTCTTGCCCCTATTGTTGTGGATCAATTGGGAGAATCACTTTTACGGATAAAGGACAAAACAAAAGTGATCCTTGTTGAACAAAATTTCAACCTGGCACTTATGGTTGGATCGGACTGTTTTATTCTGGATGATGGTAAGGTGGTGTTTTACGGGCAGATTCAAGATCTGGCCAGGGATAAAACAATGATGAAAAATTATCTGGGGATTTGATAAAAGATAAAAAAATCGGGGGTACAATGACAACACAAACAATTGCTTTTAACTGGGACAATAAAACAGTGAAAACAAGTTTTAACTGGAGTATAGGTATTGGTCTGTTTTTAGCTCCACTGATATGGATTGATCTTGTAACCTATTTAACCCTCACTGTTGCAGGGATTTCCCTTGGCATGCTTATTTTTCTCATTGCTTCCGGCCTGACACTGATTTTTGGACTCTTGGATGTACTTAACCTTGCCCATTCAGCATTTTTTGCATTTGGTGCCTATGCCG
>JAGLLQ010000219.1 GCA_023140455.1 Desulfobacteraceae bacterium
ATCTATCTTTTTTTAAAAAGATTATTTTCAGATATTTGATTTCAAAACCTGAAAGATTTGACAAGCTGATATCTTTTATTGAAAAATTTCAATTTATAATTGCTAAAAATAATAAAAATACCAATAAGACAGCATCTTTTAGATTTATACCACCATTGATTAAGACACGCAGATTTAAAAAAATCGCAAAAATACCCTTTCATAAAACTGAATATTCAAGCGATTTTAAATCTGAGAATAGCAGGATAAAAGTTACTTTTTTCCCAGGCTGCGCAATTGATAAAATTTTTCCTGGTATTGCTGTTGATACTGTTAAAATTTTACAACATTACAAAGTAGATGTATATATTCCAAGCCATCAAGGGTGCTGCGGGATTCCAGCACTTGCAAGCGGGGATCAAATCACCTTTACTAATCTTTTAGATCTTCATATTGATGCACTAAGCAAGAAAGATTTTCAGTATCTTATCACTCCATGTGCAACATGCTTGTCAACAATTAAAAACTTGTGGCCCAATATCTATAAATCCGAGGATAAAGAGAAAAAAGAATTTTTACTTAGTCTGTCGGAAAAAGCCCTGGATATCAGTCAATTTTTGATTAATATCCTGAAAGTTCCAGATATTGTTGATAATAACATATCAGGATGTGTAACTTATCATGACCCCTGTCATCACAAGAAAGGTTTAAATATTGAAACAGAGCCACGAAAATTAATTTCAGCTTCCGGCAAAAATCTTGTTGAAATGGAAAAGTCTGATTCCTGTTGCGGTATGGGCGGAACATTTAATCTTGCATACTATGAAGAATCATTAAAAATAGGAAAATTAAAAGGGAATAGTATTATTGCTACCGGTTGTAAAACTGTTGCAACCTCCTGCCCAGCATGCATGATGCAGCTTGCTGACATCCTTGACAAACAAAAAGCTGAGATCAGAATTAAACACCCCGTTGAAATATATAAACAGGCTTTACTCGATAATTAAAGAATAATTTTACTTGTAAATTGATCAGAAATAATTATATTGATGAAGATAAATATATTAAAACACTATATCAAAGGTTATATCATGTACAAAAAATTGTATTTAATTCTTTCTCTTGTTGTTTTTAGTCTATTTAGTTCAAATTTATATGCCCAGACGGTCTATTCTCTTTATGATCTTTGCAAAATTGCTGATAAAAATGCTTTAAGAATAAAAATTGCCAAAGATGATCTATATATCAGCGAACAAGAAAAAAAACGTGCATTATCCGTCCTAATGCCGCGCCTGACAGCAATTGGAATTAAAAACAGGACATTTACAGAGTATGATAATCAGATTATGGATCGTAAAATGAATAGTATCAAAGACACTGAGACTCTCGGGCTTCAGCTTGATCAATCTTTTACATTAAATGGTAAAGAATTAATTGCTTTAAACGTAACTAAAGATGAAATTAAAAAGAATGAATATAACCTTGAGAGTACAAAATCCAATTATTTGTTTGATATCTCCAGAGTATTTTATCAAATATTAAGTGCTAATAAAAATATAGATATTTCTAAAGCAGATGTTAAACGACTTGAGAAACACAGAAATTCAGTAAAAGAAAAATTACAGGTTGGAACTGTTACTAAAACTGCACTTTTCAGAGCAGAGGCTGAACTTTCAAAAGCAAAAACCAATTTTCTTAAAGCTGAAAATAATTTGAAGTTTGCTAAAGCATCTTTAAAAAATTTAGTTGATATTGATGAAGAATTCGTATTATTGGATAACCGTTATTTTTATTTGCATGATTTTGATTTATCTTTTGATGAACTGGTTAAAGAAGCAATTGCTAACCGGCCTGAATTAAAAAGTGTTCAAAAAACCTGTGAAGTTGCTAATAAAACAATTAAATATGAACGTGGTTCTTACTGGCCAAAAATTTCTATAAAAGGAACTTATGGTGATAGTGAAATGATTTCTGATCATGATTCTGAATATCGCTTCTTTAACAGTGAGACAAATGTAACAGAACAATCAATTGAAGCAAGTTTCTCATTTACCCTATATGATGGAGGATTGAGAAAAGCTCAAATTAATCAAGCTATTGCAAGAAAACGACAGGCAGAAGCAACATTGATTGAAACGCAAAATCAAATTATCCTTGAAGCAAAAAAAGCCTGGTTTGATTTTGAGACAGCAAAGAGTACGCTTAAAACATTGGATCATGAATTAAAATCTGCAAATGAAAACTTTAATGCTGTAGCAATGCAGTTTGAATATGGTCTTTCTGACAGTGTTGATATGATGGATGCTGCTACTTTACTTGTATCGGCTGAAAGAAAACTTGCCGATGCTGAATATAAATATGTGGTTTCTGTTCTTGATATGATCAGAA
>JAGLLQ010000022.1 GCA_023140455.1 Desulfobacteraceae bacterium
ACCAATAGAGGTTCCGGTGATTTTATCAGCGGACGCGGCCAGGCAGCCGGGCAAATTGTTGTACAATTGACAGATGTGAGAGGGCCTGCTTCATTGGTTTATTTGGATGATGATTCCATTACAAGGCTTAATGCACATCAGTCTATGAATCTTTCGGGAACATATAGAGTGCCTGAATTTAGAGGCTGGGGGCATGAAAATCTTGAGGAAGGAGGCTGCGAATCTGAACTTGATGTAGAGTTTATTGTCTGGGTTGCTCTAGATCCTGATATTAAAAATGATGGTAATGAAGCTAATGATGATTGTAATTATTCAAACAATGAGACAAGAAGAAGCTCAATGACAATGCCTGAAGTTAGAGATTATCAAATACCTTGTCTTGAGTAAGAAAAATATAACTTTTTGAATCATTGAATATAATTTTCGAAATGGTTCGGAAAGTTGACTATTCTAACAAGTATGAGTAATAGTAATAGTGAATAATTAACAGGAGCCAGAAAGATGAAAATCCTAAATCGCATATGGGTAATTTTTTTTATGCTTGCAGTGTTTGTTGTTATTGGACCAATAGTTGAAGCAGAAGGTTTTTCTAAGAGTGCACCAAAAAGTCCGGTCAAATTGATTTTTATTCATCATTCCTGTGGCGAAAACTGGCTGAACGATGGTGATGGCGGCCTTGGACGTGCCCTTGGCCAGAATAATTACTTTGTGAGTGACACAAATTATGGCTGGGGGCCTTCCAATATTGGTGACAGAACAGATATTGTTAACTGGGCTGAGTGGTTCTCAGGTTCTAAAACCAACAAGTATATGAAAGCATTGTTGCATGAAAATAAAAGGCACTCTTCCTACACAAGAAATATAACTGACCCTGGTGGAGATAACAGGATAATAATGTTTAAATCCTGTTTCCCAAATTCAGAAATAGAAGGAAGACCTGGAGATTCTCCTAAAAGCGGCCAAGGATTGACTATTGCCAATGCAAAGGCAATCTATGACAAAGTTTTATCTTTTTTTTCAAAGCATCCTGAAACGCTTTTTATTGCAATTACAGCTCCACCTGTACAGGATAGGAGGCTTGCAAAAAATGCCCGTGCTTTTAACAACTGGCTGGTTTATGAATGGTTGAAAAACTATAAAGGTTTTAATGTAGGTGTGTATGATTTTTATAATACTTTGACAGGACTTGATAATCATCATCGTATTAATAAAAAGATTGTGGAACATAATTATCAAAAGGATAGAAATACATTGTATTATGCTCCGGTTGGAGATGACCATCCTTTGACTGCAGGTAATAAAAAAGCTGTAAGAGAATTTATCCCGCTTTTAAATATGTTTTATAATAATTGGAAACAAAAAGTCTCTTATAATATTCCATGTAAAAAAGTTTTAGTAAAAGTCAGTGAAAGCAGTCGTCAAAAAAAACAGAATACGCAAAAAAATTCCGTTGTCAAGGTTGATGATCAATCAAAAACTTGTGAGCTGGCTTTAAAAAAAGGGATTCCTCCTAAAAAGCAAGCTTTTTCAAATATAGCTGATTTTGAAAATGGGTGTTCAAAATGGGCAGTCTTTTCTGATTCCAACCCTGATACAAAAATAGAATTTCAATGCAGGCCAAAAAAATTACAAACCAAGACCCGGGCTCTCAAAATTGAGTATAAAGTTTCTACTGAAGGTTGGGGCACATGCAGCCTTGTTTACCCTTCGCCATTAAGCTGGAAAACAAAGAAAGGTATATCTGTTGATATTCTGGCAGAGGATGTTGGTAAAAAGATCAATTTTATAGTCTATCAGGGTAAAGCATCAGATGAGCTGCAGCATTTCGAGATGGCGATAAGTACGAATAAGAAGATGGTTAAGAACTGGCAGACAATCAAGATCCCTTGGAAAAAATTAAAACGTCCTTCCTGGGAAGGCAGCCCGAATGATAGAATCAATCTGGGTTTAATTCAGGGTGTTGCAATCGGTTTTGGAGGTGAAAATAATAACATGAAAAGTACAATATG
Source organism: Desulfobacteraceae bacterium (assembly GCA_023140455.1). The sequence continues at coordinate 2,010 of JAGLLQ010000022.1, forward strand.
GATTGATGAAATTAAACTTTATTAATAATTTGACATTTCGTTACTGGGAAGATACAAAATTCGAATAGTCTTTTTTGGTTTTAAATTGATATGTTGAAAGCCGATAACAAAAAAAAGGTAACTTCATTTATGCTATTTCCAATTAAAAATTTGTCAAGGCAAGGCAAAGTTTGTATCTTTTTCCCGATATGCTTGTTCTTTTTTCTTGTTTTTAATTCTGTTGTTACGGCAGAGGAAAAAGATATGCCACAAGGACAGATAGAAGGTAAAAATATTCAAATGATTACACCTGAAAATGATGGGCTGGTCTATGCAAAAAAGCCTGTGATTGAGTGTAGTATCCTTGTCCCTTTTGTTGAAGAATCTTTGTATGTTGAATTTGATATGACTGATATCAGTGCACTTGTAAAGGTAGACGGCGATAGATTGAAATTCCGTCCTGTTCAGGTTGTACAACCTGGTGCTCATCGGCTTGTAGTTGTATTTACTACCTTGGGTGGTGAAGAAATTATGGAGCAATTCCAATTTTCAACCCGCCATTCAAAAGTTTTTGAAACAGCTTATTCCACAAACAGGATATCTGGTGGGTACGCAAGAATTATCAAGAAATACCAGGATGCAAAAGATAGAGAAATGTCTGATTGGGAGGCTGAAGCAAATCTTGGAACTGAGAATTTATTGTCCCAGGGGCCATGGGCTTTCAGTTTTAAAGCCAATGGGCGATATTATGATCAACAGAATCCAATAGAAGAACCTTTGGAAGATACACTTGAGTTAGTTGATTTTCTTTTCACAGGAAAATATGAAAAGAGTAAGTATATGGTTGAAACTTCGGTAGGTGATATTATTACCGATGAATCCCGCAACACTGTTAGCAATTTGTCCAGGCGAGGTGGTAAACTTGTTGCCGAATACGGGCCTGCCGGATTATCAGGTTTTGTTGTAAGAAGTGATCAAATATATGGATCAGATGGTGATTATGGCCTTGAACTTGATAGTGATGATCATATTCTTGGTGTGTCAGGAGACCTTGATTTATTTAAGAAGAAAGCTAATGTAAAAGCCATTTATGTAACAGGTGGAACCCAGCCTGATGAAGACTCTTTTGGCACCTGGGATGAGGTAGGCGGAACAAAAGGTGATGTAAAAGGGATTGTTCTTGCAACAGATTTTTTTGAGCAAAAATTTGCTACAAGTTTTGAATTTGACAGATCTGATTATGATTCGGATATTTCAGATAACATTAGTTCTGAATCTGATAAAGCATATTATTTAAAAGCAGAAGGCCTCATAAAAAAATTCAGTTACATCGCAGAATATGAACACACAGGACTTGATTATCAGGTGCCAGGCAGCAGCATAAGAAGTGATTGGGAAGGATATACATTAAAGAGCAACCTTGCATTTGAGAAACATTCATTTGGAGCATCCTATTCAAAACATAATGATGATGTTGAGCATGATGATGTAAATGGGCGGACTGATTATACTGAATATATGTTTGACTATGGTTTAAATGTTTTTACAAGTGTCCCCATGACATTTTCCTGGTTCAAGAACATTGAAAAAAATCAGGTTTCTGTTATTGATAGTTACACAGATACGTATTCTTCAAGTATTTCCTATATGAAAAATGCTTTCAATCTTTTTTTTACACCTTCTTATTCAAAAACCAATGATAAAACTATTTATGATTATGACTCCAGTAATACCTGCCTTAATTTATCAGGATCTTATTATAAAGAAAGATTTTCAATCCAGCCTTCAATAGGCTTTAACCGATATAAAGATTACTCAACAGATGTCTATACTGATACTGACACATACAGTCTTACTGTTGCTGTAACAATAATAGAAAATTTATGTATCGATAATACAGGTAGTTTTTCACATATAACAGCAAGTGACGATTCAATTGATCAGGATTGTATTTCCAATGATTTTCAATTGACCTATAAACACCCAAACAGAATATGGGGTATTTTTTCTCCCAGAGCAAGCCTTTGTACAAGTTATGAAAAAATAAAAGATAGAATAATGGGAACTGAAAGCGAAGAGACCATTGTTTATATGAGATTATCAGGGGATTTTGAAATATCCTTTTAAAGGAGGTATATTATGCAATTATTTAAATACTTAAATCGGAAAATTTATATATTATTATTTGTTGGAGCTTTTCTATTCTTTATTACGAATATAGCAAATGCACATAAAGTTATTTCAAATAATAGTTCTGTTACAGCAGGTGAACAGGTGACTTTTTTAAGCACTTTAACTTTTGATGGTCAAATAGGTACGGCTAATGGGTATATAGATTATGGAGATGGAACAGCAGAAGAAACTCTTGTTACTAATTTACCAGTACCAATGTCCCCTTATTCACGGACATACTCTTCAAGCCATACTTATTCACAAAAAGGGAATTATACTGTTAGAGTAAGAACAACTGTAACCGGTGGTGCTCTTTCATCAGGGCCTAATCCTGCTTTTATGACCCAGCGTGTCACTAAGGCAGTAACTAAGGCAGCAGCTAAGGCAGCAGCTAAGAAGATAGTAATTGTAACTCCTCAGCCTGTGCCTGTAAAAAGAGAGATAGAAATCAGCCGTATTAAGCTTTATTTTGAAAACAACAGACCTGAAATAACATTGAAGATGAATCAGAAAGCTCCTGGGCTTTATGCAAAAATTGATTATTCAGGCAGCGGATATTTTAAAGGATATTGGGAAATTGATGGTAAAAGGAGGGGTTATGTTAGCAGGCACCTTGCAAGAGGCCCATCTATAACATTAAAATATCCTGATATTCCACCAATACCGACTTTTAAGTATGGAACTCATAATGTGCGGTTTGTTATCGTGAACCCGACTATGAATATTAATTTCCCCTATGGAATTTATTTTGTAACTTCTGATGAAAAGCAGGATGAACCTGTTGTGATCAAGTTATTACAGCCTGTTGAAGGAGAAGATATTGCTTATAACCCTTTAGCGTTTAAATGGGAACCAGTAAATAAGAGTAGTATTTATTTGATAAGTATTTTTTCAAAAACAAAGGAAGAACGTATATTTTCGGCTTATACAAGACAAGGCGAATATAAACTTAGGTCAAATATTTTAAAGGTCCGTATGAGACCTGGTGAGCAATATATATGGAATGTTGTGGGGCTTAATGATCAGAATGAAGTTACAGCAGAAAGCATCCCCTCTGCTTTTTCCTTTAATCAGGAAACAGCATTTTTGCCGGGACAGATCCTGTTTGTGACTGAGCCAACCGCTCAGGGTGAAAAAATTGTTAAGGAAGTAAAGGAAAAATATGGTTTGGAAATTCTTCAAACCTATTCTATTGAAACTTTGGGACTGCAGGTTACTAAATTTCATACTGACAAAGAAATAGCCGGGATTATCAGTGAGTTAAAACAGAGAAAAGGTGTAGTAATTGCCCAACCTAATTATATTTTCAAAACAATGTCAGAATTCACTGATGAACCTTTGAATGAGCTGCAGAGCATAAGAAGATTTATAAAAATTGGTTCTGACATTCCTTTTAAAGGAAGGGGTGTAACAATAGGAGTTGTTGACACAGGCGTTGATTTAACACATAAAGATCTGAAGGATGCAATCTCTTCCCATGTAAATTGTCTGCCTGATAGTGTTTATCTGCCTGAAATTCACGGGACAGCTGTTGCAGGACTTATTGGAGCAAGAAAGAATAATTTTGGAATTGATGGATATGCTCCTGAATCAAAAATTTTTGCATTACGCGCCTGCAAACAAATTTCAAAAACACAGCCCCGAGGAGAATGTTATTCTTTATCCATTGCCAAAGCTTTGGATTTAGGTATTCAAAATGGAGTTCAAATCATAAATATGAGCCTTGGAACAAATGTTAAAGATAAATTGATATCAAAATTGATTGATGCAGGTTCAAAACAGGGTATTCTATTTGTGGCGCCAGCAGGGAATAACAGTGAAATAAATACGATGTGTTTTCCTGCATCCCATCCTAAAGTTATCTCTGTTGCAGGATTAACAGACAAAGGAGAGTTTTTCCCCAATGCCAAGGTCGCTGAGAAAGCTGATTTCTATCTTCCCTGTGATAATTTGTTTTCAACCACTCCTGACAATAAGCATAATTTTTTAAGTGGGACCTCTTTGTCAAGTGCAGTTGTTTCAGGACTTTTAGCTCTTTCTCATGAGAAAAATAAAGATATGATCGCAAAAAGGCTTCAAACTTTTGATGGTGATATTAATGATTGGGTGAACAAGTATTTAATGTCAAAAGAAATTGCAACCCAAGAGGACAATTAAATACCAGAGTCTATAGCAGAGAAATGAAATTTTTAGAAAAATAATGAACTTTTATTAAGTCCCGGGTTACTTAAATGAATAGAGAGCCAAAAGAAGCAAATGAAGAAAAGCTTTTAAAGAAGGTTGTTCAAAAAGATGCAAAAGCCTTTGAAAAGCTTTATGAGTTAACTTCAAAAAGTATATTTTTTTATTTATACAGATTGCTTCAGAACAGGGAAAGTGCTGAAGATATTCATGTGGAAGTGTATGCTACAGTTTGGAAAAGCGCTGACAGGTTTCAGGGGAAGTCGAAAGTTAAAACATGGATGTTTGGAATAGCCAGGAATCTTGCTTTAAATGAGTTGAGAAAAAAGTACAGGGAGAGTCAAAACATTGATAGACCAATTAAAGATGAGAATTCTTATAAAGCTTATGATGGATTTGACAGACAACAGCATATTCAGGAGGCATTAATGAAGATATCTGAAAAGCACAGAGAAATACTTGATCTGGCCTTTTTTCATGAAGCAAGCTATTTTGAAATATCTCAATTGCTTGGAATTCCTGAAAACACTGTGAAAACAAGAGTGTATTATGCAAAAGCTGCTTTAAAAGAGAAGCTTGTTAAAATGGAAAAGTAGATTGATAAAACTGTATGTCCAGGAGGTTAAAGATATGAATAATCAATTAGATGACAATATGGCCAATCATACAACCGATAAATTTAATGATAAATTTGAAAATGAGATCAGGCAGAGTTATCTGGGTCTTTCTGAAAAAATGCCTTTGCCGCCTTCCAATACTTTTTCAAGAATAATGGATAAAATAAACACTGAAGAAAAAAAACAAAAAGAGAGTATGAAACAATCTTTATCTTCAATGATATTTGAATTCATCCATGATACTATCATGACTCCAAAAATTGGCTGGGCTGTCGCAGGGGTCCAATTTGCAGTGATTATATTTCTTTTTTTATCGCCGCCTCCTTCTGATATGAATAATTTTCAGACTCTGAGCATCGATGCCCCGGCAGGTCAAAGCGTGGAAATCAATATTGTCTTTAAAGAAGATGCCATGCAGAAAGATATCAGGCAATTATTGAACGATTCGGGTGCAATTATTATTAATGGCCCAACAGAAAGCGGACTTTATATCCTTAAGGTTGAACAGGGACATGACTTTGCAATAAGGCTTCAGGCCATTGGAGACTCAAAAATTGTAAAATTCGTGAGCAAAAGGTATTAAAAAAAATGTGCGAATTATAACCTGTTTAGCTTCTATTCTGTATTTTTTTATTCTTTTATAATTTTTTAAAAAAAAGTAGACATATCTTCACTTATATGTGTAATAAATATAATAACATTAATGAGTGTAAAAATGAGTGCGTATATGAGCAGGCATGAGAAAATTAAAATTTTGGTAGTAGATGACAGGGAAGTAAATATCTCTGCAATTAAAGCCATGCTCAAAGGAATTGAAGTTGAAATCGTTGAGGCATATTCAGGAGACGATGCTTTGGCTCATGCACTTGAGTATGAATTTGCTTTATTACTCATTGACCTTGCGATGCCTGAAATGGATGGGCTTAAGACTGCCCAGATCATAAGAGATAATAGAAAAATAAAGAACACCCCTATTGTTTTTGTTACAGATATTGATCAGGATACAAAGCATCTTTTCAAAGGTTATGAATTGGGCGGTATTGATTATATTTTTAAACCTATAGATCCCAATATGTTAAAAAATAAAGTTAAAATTTTTCTGGATTTTTTTCATGGGAAAAAAGAGGTTGAGGATATCAATTTAAAATTACATAAAAGTATTGAGCAGATAGAAATAGTTAATATTAAAATACTTGAGCAGCAGGGGAAACTTATTGAAGAAGAACGCCTCAAAGTACTTTTGCAAATGGCAGGGGCTACTGCCCATGAATTGAGTCAGCCGCTTCAGATTCTTATTGGCAATATTGAACTTATGGAAATGTTGCAACAAGATGGAAAAGATATTTCACAATATATTGAAAAGATTAAAGAATCCGGTACACGGATTGCTGAGGTCGCAAAAAAAATTCAAAATTTGAAACACGATCAAATACGAACCCATGATTCCAGTACAAAAATTATTGATATCCATCAATCAACAAATATTTTATATGTCGAAGATAGCAAAAGAGATTTTAACAGGCTTAAAAAGCTTCTTACAGCAAATCATAAAGTCGACCTCTTGCACGTTAAAACTATTAAACAGGCATTCTCAGTTATTGAAGAAGAGAACTCAAATGTTGATATCATTTTCCTTGATTATATTTTGAAATCCGGTACTGCATTTGATTTTATGGAACTATGTATGAAAAAAGGGATAAATATTCCTGTTATAATAGTTACCGGGCACGGCAGCGAAAAAATAGCATCCCAGCTTATTAAGGCTGGTGCTTATGATTATTTTCCAAAATCTGAGTTGGATGCAAATTCAGTTATTAGATCAATTAACAGCAGTATAGACAAAGCAAGGTTGCAAAAAGAGCTTGACATTGTTCATAAAAAGATAGCAGAGAATTCAATTAAAGATGGACTTACAGGGCTTTATAACCATCGTTATTTTATGGAAGCCCTGGAAATAGAATTTGAAAGAGCACTGCGATATAATAGAAAATTTTCCCTTCTGATGGTTGATATTGATTATTTCAAAGTCATTAATGATAAATACGGACATCAAGCTGGCGATGGGGTTTTATCAGGGCTTTCTGATGTATTCCGTTCCTGTGTAAGAAAGAGTGATGTGGTTTGCAGATACGGAGGTGAAGAATTTACGATTATTCTTCCTGATACTGATAAAGAGAATGCAATAATCACTGCTGAAAAAATAAGAAAAGAAGTTGAGAAAACCGAATTAAAAAGTGGCGGTCATCAGATAAAAGTAACTATAAGTGTCGGGATTTGTACTAATCACGAGATAGACTCTCCCAGAGCATTAATAGGTGAATCAGACAGAGCCCTCTACAGAGCTAAAAATAATGGCCGAAACAGATCAGAGAGCTACTGATTAAAAAAAGAAATATCATACAAGCTCTGTATTGATCTTCTCCTTCTGCCCCAATATCCCGATTGACAGATCTCACATTCCAATAATATTCAATGAATTGACAAACTGGAAATATTGAGATAGGTGATATTTAAAATTTATTGTAGTAATAATTTTATTTTTATTAGAGAGCCTCATTATTATGGATCTTGAGTTCAGTAAAAAACAATTGATGGTGCAGAAAAATATCAGGAATTTTTCAAGAAAAGTTCTTGGTGAATGGGATCATATCCTTGATCGGGAATCAAGACCTTTACCCGGAAAAGTTGTTGATCTAATGGGTGAATTAAATATCTGGGGTATTCAGGCACCTGTTGAATATGGCGGAGCAGCTCTTGATACTGTCAGTTACAGTATTATTATAGAAGAAATTTCCCGTGTTTGTGCTTCCACAGGTCTTGGCGTTACAGTTCATAATTCTGTATGCCTTGCACCTATTTTAAAATTTGGTACTAAAGAGCAAATTGAGCAATATGTACCGGATCTCGCAAGCGGCAGAAAAATAGGCGGCTTTACCATTACTGAACCCCAGGCAGGGTCTGATGCAGCGGGTATTCGGACTTTTGCAGTAAAAGATGGCAATAATTTTATAATTAATGGTCAAAAAGCCTTTGTAACAAACGGCGGAACTGGTGAAATTTTTCTTGTAGGTGCTCAGTATGACACAGGCAGTGGCCAAAAACAGATGGCTGTATTTATTATGGATAAAGCCATGCATGGATTTGAGACCGGGAAAATTGAAGATCTTATGGGAATGCGTGGCAATA
>JAGLLQ010000220.1 GCA_023140455.1 Desulfobacteraceae bacterium
CATGCTTCTACCTTGTTAGTATCTGCTCAAAGAAAACTTGCTGATGCAGAATATACTTATGTCCTTTCTGTGCTAGACATGATCAGAATCAAGGGCGGACTTTTAGAACTTCTTCTTTAAAATTTCTAAAGATTTTAAGTATTTTATTTGACTTGCAAAACTAATTTCCTTAATATTAGTAATAAGTTTGATTTTATTTTTATTTAGGAGAATTAGATTATGTACGAAATCATTGCCAGCCCGCAAGATTACCAGATTGATCACCTTGTTAACGGAACTGATAACGGAAATATTGAAATCCCTGCAAAGGATAGAGAAGATTGGGCTATAGAGATTAAAGCCTTTAGTGAAAAAATTTATACACTTGCTGATAAATCAAAACAACTTGCAGAAATATTTGCAAGTGACCAGAAAATATCTTCCACACCAGCATCTTTAAAAACTTTAAAGATTCAACTGTTTACTATTAATGACAGACTGAAAAATGCTATTGAAATAGCAGAAAAACTTGAATTGGATATTATTCAAAAATAACATTTAAAAATTTATTACTTCTGTCCATGGCCTCTTTTTTATAGTTGCCGAGGAAATCGCCTGTTTCAGCAATATATTTTGTTGCTGTATCATGCGTGCCGGCAATAAGGTTTTCTTTGGTTTCCTTAAAAGATTCAGAAAAAAGATTAATACATTGGTCAGCATATTTGTTTGATCCTATCAATGTCGCATATAGATCTGGGTCTTGGGCAAATAATCTTCCAATTATATCAGAATTAATCTTAAAAACAGGGGTGGAAGTATTAAAAATATCTTTAGGATGAATTCCCATTTTTTGAAGAGTTTTTGCAAAACATATTGATATAAAATGGGTTAAACTTTGAACTATTGCCATATTTTTATCATGTTCAGCTGCATTTAAAATTGTTACATTTGCACCGGCTTTTGAAAAAAGATCTTTTAACCATAAAAAACCATTATCTCCCCTGCCCCTGCACAGTACAATGTTTTGGTTTTTTACAGAAGCAATAGATGGTCCAAACATTGGATGAGTCCCGACTACCTCTGAATTTGAATATTCAAGCATTGCAGAAAGGATATCTTCTTTTTGAGAACATATATCCATTAACACCTGATCCGATCGAAGATTTTTCCCAATCTGTTTTGAAATTTTTATTGCTTGATCAATGGGGGTGCTAAGTATAATTATTTTACAATTTTCTGCTATTTTAAAATTTGATAATTTAGTATTGAGATCAGAAATTTCAACGCTGTACCCGTAAGTTTTAAAAAAATTGGCAAGCCATTTTCCCATAACACCCTGCCCGCCAATAATTCCTATTTTACAATTTGTATTGATCGGGTTGGATTTCAGATCAGAGTTTAAATTATTATTTTGATTTGTATTCATTGGTTTAATTTTTGCCTTAATAGATGATCAGCTATAGTTATAGCCATCATTGCTTTGCAAACAGGATTAATCCTTGGGATTGCAGAAATATCATGCCTGCCCTTTGTAGAAATTTCAACTTCATTACCCTGCTCATCAATTGTTTTTAAAGGTTTGCTGATTGATGGTATTGGTTTTATGGAAACTCTTGCTATTATATCATCTCCATTGGAAATACCAGCAAGAATACCGCCTGAATTATTGGTAATAAAACCTTTATTTGTGATCTGATCATTATTCTCAGACCCTTTCAGTCTTGCTGCCTCATAACCAGCACCTATTTCAACACCTTTAACAGCGCCAATACTCATTAAAGCTTTAGCAATATCAGCATCAAGTTTATCAAAAACAGGTTCTCCGAGCCCTGCAGGAGGGTTTGATACATGTATCTCAACTACACCGCCTATTGAGTCACCTTCTTTTTTTACCTGATTTATAGCTATTTCCATCCTTTTAGCAGCTTCCAGGTCAGGGCATTGTAAATAATTGGATTTAATTGAATCAAAATCGAAGTTTTTAGCCTTAATACCTGCAAGCTCTATTGTATATGTGTCAATTTTTATATCCAATTCTTCAAGAAGGATCTGAGCAACTGAACCAGCTGCTACCCTTGCTGCTGTTTCTCTTGCCGATGCTCTGCCTCCGCCTTTATAATCCCTGATCCCGTATTTAGCATAATATGTAATATCGCCATGCCCGGGTCTAAAAAGATTGCTGTTTTTTGAATATGCCTTTGAATCAGCATCTTTATTTTCAATCAGAATCATAATAGGGGTACCAGTTGTTTTATTCTCAAAAACTCCTGACGTTATAATAGCTTTATCAGGTTCTTTACGTTTAGTGCTGGAAAGACCAGTTCCCGGCTTTCTTCTATCTAATTCTTTTTGAACAATTTTTTCAGTTAGTTTCAAGCCGGGAGGACATCCCTGTACTATAACTCCTATCGCTTTACCATGTGATTCTCCAAAGGTGGTAATATTAAAAGCTTTACCAAAACTACTCCCTGTCATTTAAAATTCTCCTTTTTATCATGTGAGCCAATTCTTCAGGGGTTTTAAAAGATGTGTTAAATTTAATTTGTGTAATTTCTGAATAAAATTGTTCCCTCTGTTTGATTAGCATTTCAGTTTCCTTTTCCAAGTCTATATTAGTCAGAGAAGGTCTTGAGATTAGAGTTTTATTGTCTTTTTTTAATCTTTTTAAAATCACATTTTTTTGTGCAAAAAGCCAAATAACATTATTTTGATATTTTAAAAATTTCCTATTTTCAATATCAAGAACAATTCCACCGCCTGTTGAAACAATTAAGTTTTTTTTGTAGTTTAATTGAAAGAGTGCTTGTTTTTCAAGTTTTCTAAATTCTTCCCAGCCTGAAGTATCAACAATAGACGCAATTGAACAATTTCTATCAGACTCTATTCTTTCATCAATATCTATAAAAGAAAAATTAAACAAATCAGCAAGTAATTTTCCAATTGTTGTCTTGCCAGTACACCTGTATCCAATAAGAAATATATTCATAACAATTATAGGCTCTCAAATACATCCCAGAATGTTGGGAAGGATTTAGCAACACAATCTTCATTTTCAATTATAATGTTTTCAGTAACCAAGCCAGCAACTGAAAAAGCCATTGCAATCCTGTGATCATTATAAGTTTTAATAGTGGCACCATTTGGTGTCCCACCATGGATTTTCATCCAGTCATTACCAGTATCAACCTGGATATTCATCTTTTTAAGTTCAGTAGCTACAGCATCTATTCTGTCGCATTCTTTTTCACGTAAATGACCAATGTTTTTAATTAAAGTTTCACCTTGGGCAAAAGCAGCTGTCACAGCAAGAGCAGGAACTGCATCAGGAGTATCTGACATATCAACTTCAATACCTGTTAGAGTATTGCCGCAAATTGAAATACCGTCATCTCCAATTTTCAGAGTGCACCCCATTTTTTTTAAAATATAAGCAAGCTGTAAGTCACCTTGCAAAGAGTCTTTGGAAATATTCAATACCTTTACATTAGTTTTTGTAATGGCACCTGCTGCCCAGAAATAACCTGCATTTGAAAGGTCAGGTTCAATAGTGAAATCACCTGAAACATATTTTTGACCTGGTGATACAGTATAGTGAATATTGCTTTTCTGTTCTACCTTGACATTGAACATTTTCATTATATCAATTGTAAGGTCAATATAGGGAGCAGAAACAGGTTCTCCTTTTAATGAAATATCAAGTCCCTGGTCCATATAACATCCAGCCATAAGAAGGCTTGATAGATACTGGCTGCTCAATGAGCAATCAATCTCAACTTTCCCACCCGTTTTAGTATTACCATTTATTTTAACAGGAGGAGCCCCAGATTCTTTATTGGATAAAGCACTTACCCCTGCCATTTTTAATGCTTTAAGCAACGGAGTCATGGGGCGCTGACGCATTCTTTCATCACCTGTTAAAATAAAATCAGACTCACCAAGTGCTGCAATACCAGTTAAAAGTCTCATGGAAGTACCAGAATTTCCAAGATATATTTCATTGTAATATGGCTTTGGAAGACTATTAAATCCATAAATTTGATAGGTCCTGTTTGTTTCATCTATCTCTTTAATTTCTGCTCCCATGTTTTTTAAACCGCTAATTGTCAAAAGTATATCTTCGCTTTTTAAAACATTTGTTAAGGTTGACTTGCCTTGTGCAAGGGATGCAAGGATAAGCATCCTGTGGGAAATGCTTTTTGAACCCGGTATATTAACGTTTCTGTTTTTTTTATTTCTTGTTTTAATTGTTTTCATTTATTTAAGCTCTTTTATTACAATTTTTCTCATAAGTTCAATAGATGGTGTTATTCCTGTCCAGAGTTTAAACTGGTGAGCACCCTGATATAAAAACATTGAAAGTCCATCAATTGTCTTGCAGCCAATTTTTTTTGCATCTTTGATTAATTTGGTTTCAAGAGGGTTATAGACTATATCCATAACAATCATATGTTTGTTTAATAATTCTTTTTTTAGAGGTGAGTTATTGATATCAGGAGTCATTCCTAAAGGTGTTGTATTAATAATTATGTCAAAACTTTCGTTTTTAATTTCATCAATTTTAAGGTAATTAGAACTAAATATGGAAGCAAGGTGTTCGCCTGTTTTTTCATTTCTATTTATTATTGTAAGGCGGCCTTTATTTTTTTTAATTCCATATGCAATTGCGTGTGCAGCCCCTCCTGCCCCGATTAAACCGATTTTTTTCTCTTTAATGCCATATTCTTTTATTGGTTCTATACCACCAAGCCAATCAGTATTATAACCTTTCAGTTTACCATTTTTATTAACTATAGTATTAACAGCTCCTATAGCATTTGCCTGTTCATCAATATAATCAAGGTATTCTAAAACTTTTTCTTTAAACGGGATTGTTATGGAAACACCTTTGATATTCAATTCTCTAACGGCATTAATTCCTGTTTTAATGTTATCTATATCAAAGGCAAGATAAACAGCATTAATTTTGTTTTCATTAAAAAGAGCATTATGCATAACAGGGCTTTTAGAATGTGCGACAGGATTTCCAAATATACAAAAAAGATCTGTATTAGTATCAACAATAGAATTTATAGACATTTTTTTTAATTATTCCCTTTTTCAAAGACAGGATATGACCCAATATGTTTTAATGAAAGAGTAGTTTTCCGCATTTTTTCTATTGTTTGCTTGACAATTTTATCTTTAATATGTCCCTGTATATCCATAAAAAAATAATAGCTCCAGTTTTCATGTTTTGTTGGCCTTGATTCAAGTTTTAGCATATTCAGCTCTGATTTGTTAACAGGTTCCAAGGCCTTAAACAAGGCTCCAGGCACGTGGGAAGTTGAAAACATTATGGATGTTTTATCATGAACAGACTTTTCAGGAGTATCCTTACCAATAATTAAAAATCTTGTGATGTTCCCGGGAAAATCTTCAATTGCTGATTCTACAACCTGAAGACTATAAATATTCGCAGCCTGGCTGCTTGCTATAATCGCACAATTTTTATCATTTAATGCTTTTTCAGCAGCCTTTGATGTGCTGCTAAGCTCAAGCAAATCAATATCAGGGAAATTATTGCTTTTCCATGTTTTACATTGTGTAATTGCTAATGGAGGCGCATAAATTATTTTAATATCCTGTTTTTCTCCTGAAAGTGAGATCAAATCATAGGAAATGGGTTCATAATGTTCACCACAAATATTTAAGTCATCAAATTCTGTAAAAAGATCAAGCGTGTGATTAACAGATCCCTGTATTGAATTTTCAACTGGAACAACCCCAAAATGACTTTCATTTCTATGGGTATTTCTGAAAACTTCATAAATGTTTGATTGTTCTACAAATCTTCCAGAATGCTTAAAATAATTTAATGATGCAATATGAGGATGTCCTGCTTCAGGGCCTGGAAAGGATATAATTTGTCTTTTCTGAATATCTTTTGTAGCTGTCATTATAACATTAAAGATGTATTTTAAAAGTTGTTCTTCAGCAGGGCCTTGATTATTTTTAAGTATTTTTTCAATCACCTGTTTTTCTCTTGAAGGATCTAACACATCAGTCTTATTCTTTTGTTTGATCTGTCCGATTTCTTTTCCTAATACGAGTCGTTTATTGATAAGATCTAATAGTTGAGAATCAATCTTATCAATATTAAATCTTAATTTTTTTAACCGCAGGCTAGGGTCTTTTCCATCCTTATCCATAATTCTCTCCATTGAAAATAAAAAAAGGCTGCAATTTTATTTTTGCAGCCTTAAAATATAAAAGCCGCAAAGACTTTAATCTGTTGCGGCTTTTTTTGTTAGTTTAAATAAAATCCAGTCATGGAGCCACAAACAGATAAGTATTATAAAAATAATACATAAAAAA
>JAGLLQ010000221.1 GCA_023140455.1 Desulfobacteraceae bacterium
TCCAAAGTAATGGTGAAAATGGCATCAGGGACCTCATCAAATAACATGTGGAATTTTTGTTCACTCTCTTGCAGTGCAGCAGTGCGTATCTCAACCCGATATTCCAGTTCTTGATTGCTTTGTTCAAGAGAATTATTCAACACTGTTATTTTTTTAAAAAGCAAATTGAAATTAAAATAGAGTATGATAAAAGTGAAAAAAAGTAGGGCAGAAGCAAAAATAATTACCATCACAATGGTATGCTTTGTTCCGGCAACAAGATCTTCGGTATTTAGTAATGAAATACCCCAGGCAATTTTATCACCCTTAAAATCTTTAAAATAAGCGGTATGCAAAAGAGTATAACAAATACCATTAAGTTTAGTCTGTTGTATTTCCTTTTCAAGGTCAAGGTGATCCGACAATTTCTGAAAGCATGTATTTGAGTTAGCAAAAATTGCATACTCACCTATTATTTTAGCTGCCTTATCAAGAAAAACAGTCTTCTTGAGTTTAGATTTTGGAAATACAAGGGCAATATCGACTTCCTCCTGATAGTCTTTGTTCAAATGAGTATGATTAGCTGGATGCAATTGATTAAGGAAAAAATCAACATTTATACCAAAACCTGCCAGACCGATATATTTTCCCTCCACAAAAACCGGATATACGATTCGATAATAGAGCCCGGCCTTTACAATCTCCAATCCTGCATGCATTTTTCTGGTTCGATTGCCTTCCAATGCAACAGGGCTCAAATATGTCATATTATCGCCATACAGTTCTGGTTTATGGACTCTGAGAAAAATTGTATTGTCAGGACTAACGAAAAAAAATGCTTTAAAATATGGATTTTCTTTTTTAAATATTTTTAAAAGCCTATTTGATTGTCGTAATAGCTCATCCCGATCTTGTGCGGCAAAAGCACGCATAACCTGTGGTTTATTAGTGACCAGGCTTTTAATACGAGATTTATAACGTTGAGCAGTCTGTTCAAGCAACAGCTCCATCATTTTTTTTTGGCTTTGTTGTTCGTTATGAATAGTATTTGACAGAGTCAATTTCTGCTGCCTTATAAGAATAAAAAGAAAAAACAGGGTCAGCATGATGATAGTAAGCCCAATAGCTATTAGCGCCCGTGTTCTTGGGTTCATTGTTTTAACTTTCAACATTTCTTTCCTTAATTACTATAGTCAGTATTGCTTCCATTATGCTTTCTTTTAATTAATCGTAAATTTGCTTGTCATGCCATGGATTTGTTCTGCCAGACCTGACATTTCTTCTGCACTGATATTTACCTGGGAACTTGCATCTGACATCTCTCTTGAAGCCTGGCTGACTTCGACAATCTCTTTGGCAATCCCCTCTGAAACTGTTGAACTCTGGACTACATTCTCGTTAACGTCCTGAATTCCTAACGCGGCCTGATTGACATTATCGGCAATTTCCTGGGTAGCGGCTGATTGCTCCTCAACTGCTGTGGCAATAGAGGTCATAATTTCATTTACATCGCTTATCACTATCGTGATTTGCTCTATTTCATTCACTGTCGTATCTGTTGTATTTTGAATACCATCAATACTTTCACGGATTTTTTGAGTGGCCTCAGCCGCTTGCTTGGCAAGGTCCTTGATTTCTCCTGCCACAACAGCAAACCCTTTTCCGGCTTCCCCGGCACGAGCTGCTTCAATGGTTGCATTTAATGCCAGAAGATTGGTCTGTTCGGATATTTCTGCTATGGTTTCGGTAACACTGCCTATTTGTCTTGCAGCAATACCCAGCTGACCCACTTTTTCTGATGCCTTACCGGATCTTATAACCGCATCATTTGTTACGGAACGCCCCTTTTCCGTACTGCGGGCAATTTCATTAATAGTTGAACTCATCTCTTCTGCAGCTGTGGCAACCATCTGGATATTTGTAGAAGCCTGTTCAGATGCTGCTGCCACACTGTTCATGCCGGAGCTCATCTCTTCTGCTGCAGCAGCCACAGTACCGGACTTGTCAGAGCTCTGATCGGCGCTGGTCGACATCTGGCTGGAAATGGCGGAAAGTTCTGTTGAAGATGAGGCAAGCACTTCCACTCCCTGGGTTAGTTCTGTAAACATCTGATTCAAATTTGCACTCATCTGATTCATGGCCTTTGCCAGAATTCCAATTTCATCTGACTGATCAATATCAAGCGTCCGGGTCAAATCACCTTGTGACAGTGCTTTGGCAAACTCAACCCCTTTTTTGATCGGTTTTGTTACCGACCGTGTAAAGGCCAGGGCAGTCCCTGTAATAGCAATGATACCAATAACAGCAATGATTCCCATGAGGAATTGAAGTTTTTTTACCGGTGCAAATGCTTCGGCAGCATCTATCTCTGCTATGACTGCCCAGGTAATATCCAGTATTTTTAACGGCGAATAAGACGAAAGAGCAGGGTTGCCGTTATAGTCAATAATCACCTCCTGACCTTGGTTTCCTGCCAAGGCTTCTCTTACAGCCTTTGTATCCACTTTTCCCAGATTTGGATTGGCAAAACTTGCCTTGACCGTATGATTTTTTGGATCAAGCAATGAATCTGACCTCATGAGTTTATCAGAACCCACAAGATAAGTTTCCCCGGTTTCACCCATACCATATCTGGATGTCATGACATGATTGATCTGGTTAAGGGGGATCTGAAATGCGATAATTCCGATCATGCCATGGCTTTCATCATAAATAGGATACCCTGCAAACATGGCAGGTTCATCATTGCTCGGAGCGTAGGGCTCCATATCTACTACTGCCTGTTTTTTTGTTCTGACGACTTTTTTCCAAAGCATTGCAAGGCCTGTATCTTTATATTTACCATGGCCCAAATTCTCCCCAAGATCACTTTCTTTTGCATTTGTATACATAACATGGCCATGTTTGGCACAGATTAAAAAAACATCATACATACCGCTTTGCTTTTGATAATGTCTTAACTTTTTTCCAAATGAATTCCATATTTCCTGGTATTCCGATGTGGTCACATCATAATTGCCTGTTGCAGTTACATTTGTATCATTATGATATCGTATCAGTCGTTCATAAAAAGAATGGACGTCTTGAGTTTGAGCAAAGATATCCATTTGCAGAAAAAGACCTTTAAAATAATCTTCTATCTGTATTTTTTTAACCGTCTGTAATGCCTCAAGCTGATTAAAGGCCTGATGGGAAAGTGCTTTGCCGGACTTATCCATGGACAACAGCCCCATGACTGAAAAGGGTATGATGCCAACGATAAGAAAAGCAGCTATGAATTTCACACTCATTTTTAAATTTTTTAATTTCACCATATTTTTTCTCCTTTATAAAGATGATTTTTTTTAGATATCCTGATCTTTGCGATTTAATGGAAGGGTCACAGTAAATCCGGACCCACGATCTGGTTGACTTTTGATTTTGATTTCACCGCCCAGGCTTTTCACAGTTTGTTTGACTATAGACAGTCCAAGCCCTGTACCATGATTTTTAGTTGTGAAATACGGCAAAAAAATCTTGTTGAGGTCATCGTTGGAAATACCACAACCTGAATCTCGTATATCAAAGGCCCACGTACCCGCCTTTTTGTCACATGACCCTGTTATTTCCAGATGCTTATTATTGCAGCCGTCCATGGCATCAATGGCATTTAAAATCAGGTTGGAAAATATCTGTTCAAGTTTATATGGTTCTAAAACAGGTATGGATTCAAGATCTTTAAAATCTGTTTTTATTTTAATTGCATCAAGGCTTATCAAACCTTTGAATATCGACAGGCAGTCATTAAGAAATGTTTTTACTTTGAGCGATGTTGTCTTTCCCCCAAGGGTCTTTCCATAAGTCATAATATTTTTATTGATAATCGCTATTTTCCGGGATGCCTTTAAAACAGTCTCAAGATGCCGCTCTACTTTTTTTTTGTCACCCAGAGAACGATTTGCCAATAACACGGCTGCATTTATTACAGCAAGGGGATT
>JAGLLQ010000222.1 GCA_023140455.1 Desulfobacteraceae bacterium
ATATTGATTTAGGAATTTTCCTCATCTGCACTCTCTGACTTTATATTAAGGAGTTTATCTATGTTTGAAATAATATCATCTGCAACATAATCTTCCAAAAGAAAAACATATTTATTTTCAGAAGAGAGTCCAATGTATTTATCATGTTCTGTTTTTGGAAAAAGAGTCAATACATATGTTTGTTCAGCAGTCTGCTCAGATTTTAAAATAATTTTTAAAAGTGGAATTTTGTTTTCAAAATCAGCATTGGTTTGAGCCTCCACATAGCTTGAACATCTGAGGTCTGCCAATGTTTTAAGAAGATCATTCTCTGAAAGGTCTTTTTTATTAAGTGTTTTTTTGAAGTCACCTTTACTTAGTTCCATGCTTTTAATTGTTGTTGGATCAAATTTTTGAATCTGTTTGTCCCGCAAGTTGTCAACAGATTTGTTAAACAATCTTCTAAGATTGCCAGTAGCATGGAATATTTCCTTTTTATCATCAAGAGTTATAAAAGTATGCTTTTGAGTCGGGGCAGTTTTCCCAATACTAAATTTCCTGAGAATCCCATCCTTACCTTTAGCTATAACTTTAATAGCTTTTTCTTTATCAAGGTCATATCTTTTAAAATTTTCTTTTTCGGAAATAAGAGTAGTAATGGTAAGGTTGTTTATTGAAGCTATCATTTCGGCAAATGTTCCTGTATTTCCCGGAAATTTATTTTGGGTAACAACCCATTCATCATTATCTTTAAAACAATTAATTGTTTCATTATTTTTTATTATTTCAATACTTTCAATTTTAGCTTCATCTATTTTAACGATTTCAGGGAGCAAATTGCCGGTCTGATCTTTGTTCTGGAAAAAAAGGTATGCTGACAGAGCAATGATAGCTAATAAAAGTAAAAAATATTCTTTTTTCATATTCAGTTAAGTTCCTTATGATTTATTGTTTTGCAAAGCTTTGTTTAATTTTTTTCTTTCTTAAAGAGCGTTTAAGTAAAACTATAAAACCGAATAAAATTACAAGACATGGCAAGACAGCTATGTTTAAGGATTTTATAAGATTTCTGATAAAAGGTGTGGTCTCTATAAGTGGATTAAATGATTGCTGCTTGCTTCTCATAGCAGCAATATTATCATGGTCATTGAGATGATCTATTATGTTCAGGATAAATGTTGCATTGGTGGTTGTACCTTCTATATCAAGCAGCTGATCTGATAAAAGTGCGGATGATGCTATCACAAAAATTTTAGCATTTTCTCCCTGTTCAATAATCTTATTACTTGCTGATAAACCATCAAGTTTAGGTGCAGTTTCTTCACTAATGTCCTGCTCATTGATATCAGCTTTTTCCAGTTGCTTTTCAGGAATTTTCTTTCCTTTGAAAAAACTTGTGAATTTGCCTTCTAACATATATGCAAGAGGATATGATTTCATCTCATCTTTGGCTACAGGAGGCTTCAATAGAACAGGGTTCAGGCTTATTTTATCCTTTATAAGCCATGCTTTGCTGGAAGATGAAAAAAGTCTGGATACTTTTATTTTCTCATTGTCAATATTCTCTTTGACAATTTCAAGGGGTGACATCCTCATGGTGGCAAGCCCTCTGATGTTATTCATATACAGAGGTGAGTTGTTAATACTCTCCTTGCCTATCATAGGGATAAAATATATTTTTTGTTCTCCGCCGCCACGTTCTTTCGGCATAACCTGATTGTAGCAGTTCTCATCTAAAAGATATGCCTGCTCAAGTTTGACTCCATAATGTAACAAAAGTTTTTCAATTCCAGTGTTAACTGGCTTATACTGAGGTCCTGCACCATACATCCCTTGCTGCTGTGGCATTTTTTCTTCAATTGCATCGGTAAAAAAAGCAATATTTGTCCCTCTCATAAGGGCCTGATCAATTTTATAAAGTTCATTGTCTGAGAATTCTTCTACCGGCCCCGCAATAACAAGGGATTTTAAACCTTCAGGTATATCATTGGTTTTTAAATTAATACTGTTTACAGAATATCTTTTTGAAAGGAGCTGGTTAAAAATATTGAGTGTGTTCTGGCTTTGCCCCTGCATCATGGCCATTCTGTCAGGCATTAGACCGGGCGAACCATGGCCTGCAAGATATCCTATTTCCTGATTGATTCCGATCATTGTTTCCATTATGGACGAAGTTTTTTCAGACAACTCTTCTTCTGTGATAGTTTGATATTGAGTCCCGAGTATTGGTATCTCTATGGCTGTGATAATTGGGAAACTTTCTGTTTTGTCTTTAAATTCAATTACAATACCTGCAGACCCTTTCCCTTTTGCAATATCTTTTGTCGGAATATCAGGCCAGTTTAAATGCATAAGGTCGTAGTTTTCAAATAATTTGCTTATATTTTTTTCTTTTGTGGGGTCAATATATTTAAAATCTATTTTTTGAAGGTGTTTTTCGTTTAATTTTTCAATACTCTGTGTGATATTCTCTTTGAGTATTGAAAGATCATCCAAACCTATATAAGGAGCTACAATATTAAGGGAAGAAGAAAGATATAATTTAATTTGAATTTTTTCTTTCAGGCTTGAAAGTCTGCTCACTTTATTATTAAGTTTTTGTATTGCTGTTGTGAGTTGATATTCAAGCCCTTCTGTTGCAGTAATAGCAGGAAGTGTTTCCATCATGTCACCATGAATTATCACAAGTCCCATATAGGCTTTTTTAAATTTTAATTCATCATTTTCCACAGTCCTGATTTCAACAGGTAATATCCCGTAATCATCAGCAAGCTGCTGGTTTTTATTTGCCTGTGCAATACCTGCTTTTTCTGAGGTAACATTGTGGAATGTATAGTTAAAAAATTGTTTGCCTGTAGCACTGTATTCTTCTAAGATATCATGGAGATATCTTTCAGTGTTATTATGCGGTGCAGGAAGGTTTTTTGTGAAAAATACTTTTATTGTTAAAGGGTCAGATAAAGTTGATACAACTTCTCTGCTTGCTTTAGAAAGTGAATATTTATTATCTTTTGTGAGGTCGATTCTAAAAAAAAGAGTGAGCCCGACAACATTTACTAAAATAATTACTACAATATATATAAGAAATTTAAAATATCTTTCTTTTGTTTTAAGTAAATTCATTTTTTCCCCTTAATTCTTTTCTTTCATCACAAGATATGTACCAAAAATGGATATGAATATTACGCTTGCAAAGTATATAATATCTCTTGTATCAATTACCCCTTTTGAAATATTGGTAAAATGAGAATTTGCTCCTATATACTCTACTATGGATGTAAAAGCTCCGGGTATGAAAAAAAGTAGTCTGTCCATAATTGTTAATGCAAAACAAATTGCAGCACCTATAATAAAAGCAACTATCTGATTTCTTGTAAGTGATGAAGCAAAAAGGCCAATTGCACAATATGCGCTTCCCAAGAGAATTGCTCCAATATATCCACCTGCAATAGGACCTAAATCAAGATCTCCCAAAAATGATATGGAAATAGGATAAAGCAGGGTTGGAATCAACATTGTCACAACAAATAATGTTGCACCTAAGAATTTTCCAATTGCAATGTCAGTAAAAGATACCGGCATTGTAAGAAGAATTTCATATGATCCGACATTCATTTCTTCTGAGAAAAGTCTCATTGTAATTGCAGGTATAATAAATGAAAAAATTGTTGGGAGTAAAAGGAAAAAATCTCTCATGCTTGTTCGGTCGTAAAGAAAAAATGTTGAAAAAAAGAACCATCCTGTTGTAATTAAAAATATGGAAATTACAATATAGGCAATAGGTGATATAAAAAAATCTTTAAATTCTTTTATTGCTATATGTTTTATCTGTGTCATCTGTAGTTAATCCTCCTGCTGACCTGTTAGCTTTCGGTAGTAAGTTTATGAAAAATATTTTCCAACGACTGAGATTCTTTTTTAAATTCACTGATAATCCAGTCAGTTTCTTTGATTTTGAGATAGATCTTTTGTATTGGATTATCAATCCCTGAAGTTTTGATTTTAAAAGAGATGGCGTCTTTGTCTGAAGAATTGTAAGATTCAACTATAATACTTTTGTCAATTGATTGAATCAGCGATTCTGCTTCTTTGATATCAGCGTCATACAATGAAAGTGTAATGTATGATTCACTTTTGGCACTCTCTTTCAGGTTTTCTGATGTATCATCTGCAACAATTTTTCCCTTATCAATAATGAGAATTCTGTCACAGGTTGCTTCAGCTTCACTTAATATATGTGTGGAAAGAATTATGGTCTTTTCTTTGCCTATGTTTTTAATTATTTCTCTTATTTCAACAATCTGATTTGGATCAAGGCCTGATGTGGGCTCATCTAAAATAAGAATTTCTGGGTCTGACATCATTGCATGGGCTATGCCTACACGTTGATTTAAGCCTTTGGAAAGTTCAGAAATAGGTTTGTGCATAATTTCAGATAATCCGCAAAGAGAGCTCAATTGAGTCAGTCTCTCAGCAATCCCCTCTTTTTCTATCCCTTTTATTTTGGCAATATAGACAAGATAGTCAAATACAAGCATATTATGATAAAGAGGGGCGGACTCCGGCAGATATCCCATAAGTTTTTTGATTTGCAAAGTGTCCTCAGGGATTTTTAAATTTTTGATTTCTATATCACCGCTGCTTGGCTCAAAAAAACCTGTTAACATTCTTAAAGTCGTAGTTTTGCCAGCGCCATTAGGGCCAAGCAAGCCAAGGATTTCTCCTGTCTTTACTTTAAAGTTGATTTGATTTACAGCACAAAAATCATGATAATTTTTTGTAAGATTTGTAACCTCTATCAAGGCTTTTACCTCCTATGTCAATAATATAATTTTAGATAAAATATAGGTTTTTTTAAAAATCTTCAAGGGGTTTACTCTTTTTCAGGAAGGATTCAATATTATTTTTTTCTTTGTTATATGCAAGAAGTCCTTTTTCAAGCTTTTTGCAAAAAGGATCGTTTTCTCCTAAGAGTTCCAATGACTTTGAAAAAAGCCTTCTTCCCTGTTCAAAGTGATCTGCAACTTCATTAAAAAGAGCTTTTCGTTTTTTGTGATTCTCTTTTTCAGCAATAATGACAGATTCAAGCTGCATAATGGAATATTCCACAAGAGCATCTCTCGGCAGGTCATAGGTATCAGAAATTGTTTCAAGTATCTCTATGGTTTTTCTGCTTAAAACATAAGTTTTCTGGACCCTTGTCTTTTTTTTGAATTTTTGAATCTGGATTTGTCTTGCAAGCTCTTTTAAAGTTGATGCGTCTTCAATAATGTGGTCAAAAAGAGATTTTTGTTTTATACCCATATGTACAGCAACAAGTCCTAAAGAATCGATTGCTTTTTTTGAGAGCTTAAAAGTTGCTCTGACAGATTGTTTCCCTCTTAAATCAAACGGGTCAGTATCAAATAAGCCCTGTTCAAATTTAGTCATGAGAATCTCCTTTTACCGCCGAGTTTTAATCGGGCTTGCATTATTGTATTTACAAAAGCCTGATTAGTAATGAAAAGAAATTGTAATACCACTCTATAGAAAAAGTAGTGTAAAATCAAGGGAAAGGTATGTGCATAGTAAAAGAAACAGGTTTTTATTATTTTTAAAACAGAATAAGAACGAGAACAAGTAAGATTGTTAGGACAAGGGATAATATTTCATAGCCTGATTTGTTGAATTCAGGATCTGTTCTGTCTTCTGAAAAACATCTTGATTCCATGGCAAGGGCAAGATTATCTGCTGTTTGGAATGTTTTTTTTAAAATTGGGAATATAAGCCTTGAAATTTTTATTACAGGATTTTTTTGATTATCAGAGCACCTAGCCTTTTGTGCATCAGAGACTTGTTTTGCCTGTTCAATAATAAGAGGAAGGAATCTGATGGAAAGCCCTATCATTAGAGAAGCTCTTTTTTCAGGTATAAACGGGACTGGTCGTAAAAACCATTCAGCAGCACTTTTA
>JAGLLQ010000223.1 GCA_023140455.1 Desulfobacteraceae bacterium
TTGCTTTTGGATTGCTCAATGCAACAGCCAAGGCTTGAAGAAATATTTTTTTTGATGAAACATCTTCAGGAGCCAGTCGATCTTTAATTGAATTAAAATCAGAACTCCTCTGAAAAATTATCTTCAGCCCTAAATATATGAGATATGCAGCCCCTGCATATTTTACTAATCCAAATAGAATTTCCGAAGCCTGAAGTATCGCTCCCAGTCCTGTAACAGCAATGATGCCAAGTAAAAAAAGGCCGACAATATTACCAATGGCCGCAAAAATTGCTTTTTTCCACCCATAGAGTGTTGAGTTTGTAATAATAAATAAAACTGCAGGTCCTGGTGTTGAAGTTGCTACTAAAACCAATATTAAATACATTAGCCATGATTGAATTGTCATTTTTACCTTCCTTTATATATTTAGAATCACATCATATATTTTGCTAAGTTTAAAAGAATTTCTCAAGGCAGGCAAGAGAGGATATCAGATTTTTCATATTAAACACCTCTAAAGAGACAACACCATGAAAATCCTTCAAAACCTCAAGCGTATCTGTAAGTTTGTTCTCTGGTGTTTTATCAAGTGCGACATGATCCTTATACGGATTTTCTGAAAAATCAACGCCGTGGAGATGAATCAGAGGAATCTTATCATTATATTTCTCAAAAATATGCTTAATCCCATATCCATATTTGATAAGATGCCCTGCATCTAAACAGACAGAAAAACCGTATTCATCAATTATGGGCTCAATCAATTTAAATGGGTACTCTAGGGTCTCAATAGAAATGATTGCAGGATTTCCAATGGACAGGGCTAATTCCCCCACGGAATCAAAGCTTCTTTTATACCAATCTTTATCACTATCTACGCCTTGATGTTCAAGATGAAGAGTATGTGTTGCAGGTTCCAACAGACTTACAAGATTGATCACCCTTTTTATTGTTTCAACAGCCTGGTCTCTTTTCAGTTTAGAGATATCAGTAAGTGAGACATCAACGGGAAGATGAATATTATATGTTAAATCAAATTCCTCAGCAAGAAGAGCTAACTCCATGATATCTTGTATTGATGGGAGAACATCATAAGGGATACTTTCAAATATAAGCAATTCAATTTCATCAAAAATTGGCCCGAGTTTTTTAACATTAGGGATAATATTGTCAGGATATATAAAAGAAGTTGTTCCAAGTCTGAAACTGAATAAATCCTTATTGATTTTTATTTTTTCTTCCATGTTGTTATTAATACCATTTCTGAAATCTATTCTAAAGAAGAGATTCAATATGAATTCATCTTATGATGTGTCAATTATGTAAAAGATATTCTAAACAATTTAGTATTATTTGAGATTTGATGGCAATTCAATCTAACAAGATTTATCTGGAAAATCACAGTATTGCTATATCCACAAAAACAAAAAACTCCATAAAAATTAAAATTGCTGAACAATTAAACAAAGCTGACAATTCAAAATTAAAATAATACTCTTTTTAATACTTTTTGTAAGGTTTGACAATTTCCTCCGACAAACCAATTAAACCTGATAGATATTTCTGATAGATAATTTTGAAAACAGGACAGAGAGATGAGATATTAAAATGAGAACAAATGTAAATATCAAGCAAACTTATAACCAGGTTACGGTCTTAGCTGCCTCTTTGCTAATAGCTGTTTTGATCTTGGTTACGTTTACAGATGCTGTAACGGCGAATGGCCTTTTAAGCATCTCTCCAAAACAGGCACACAAACTAATTCAAAAAGAAAAAGATAATCCTAAGGTTGTAATCATAGACATGCGAACACCTCGAGAATTTAAAACTGATCATATTGCAAATGCGATTTTAATCGATTTTTATTCAAAAACTTTCTTAAAAGAAATGCAGGCACTGGATAAAAATAAAATTTATCTAATCTATTGCAGAAGTGCAAACAGAACCACAAAAGCGCTATCCCGGATTAAGGGTATGGGCTTTACATCATTGTATAATATGAATAAAGGTATCATAGGATGGATTAAAGAAGGATTTCCAATCAATACAGAGAAAAAAGAAATTGATTCAGGTATCCACACACACCCTGGTACAAAGGAAATAAATATGAATATTACTGAGCAATTCAAAGCAATGAAAAAGCAGAAAGGTGATGATTATAAACCCAGAACTAAACACCTGGACGAAAAAGGATGGGCAAAATATACCAACCGTCTTTTTTTAGAATCCAGCCCCTACTTGCTACAGCACGCCCATAATCCTGTTAATTGGTATCCATGGGGAGATGAAGCATTTAAAAACGCCAAAGAAAAAGGTCTTCCAGTACTTTTATCTGTAGGTTATTCTACTTGTCACTGGTGCCATGTTATGGAAGAAGAATCCTTTGAAGATATTGAAATTGCAACCTACCTGAATAAAAACTATATTGCTATAAAAGTAGACCGTGAAGAACAACCTGATGTAGATGCCATATATATGAGCGCAGTCCAGGCCATTACCGGACAAGGCGGTTGGCCAACGACAGTCTGGCTCACACCTGATCGAAAACCTTTTTATGGCGGCACCTATTTCCCGGCACGGGATGGTGACAGGGGAGCGTCCACAGGTTTTCTCACGCTATTGCAAAAGATAAAGGAAACCTATGATGCAAAGCCTGATATGATTAGACAAACCAGTGTGGATTTAACCAAAACCGTACAAAAGATGCTCACACCGGAAAAGGGAGAGGTAAAACCATTGGAGCCGATTCTGCGGAATGCCATAGTACAATTAAAAAGTCGCACCGACAAAATCAACGGTGGTATTCTTGGTGCACCCAAATTCCCCAGCACCATGCCTGTTCGCCTCCTACTCCGGTATTATCGCAGAACCCAGGATAAAGCCGTATTGGAAATGGCAAAACAGACGCTGACAAAAATGGCAATGGGCGGCATATATGACCAAATAGGCGGCGGGTTCCACAGATACTCAACAGACGAAAAATGGCTGGTGCCCCATTTTGAAAAGATGCTTTACGACCAGGCCCTGTTAACCACCACCTATATTGAAACGTATCAAGCCACCTCTAAAGAGGAATACGCCCAAACAGCCGGACAAATCATTGACTATGTACTGGCTGACATGACTGCTCCTGAAGGCGGATTTTA